>NZ_LZZL01000050.1:0-43002 GCF_002006495.1 Clostridium sp. BL-8 | reverse complement strand
TGTCAAAAAGAATAAAAAATAAATCTTATTCGCCTGCCAGATTTTTCTCACATGCATTCGAAAAGGCAGATGCGTAAAAAAAGTTAAGATATCTACATAAGAGGTAAAACAATACTTAATATGAGAATATGTTATAATTATTTTATTATAGTAAAAATTATATTTATACTGTAGGTGATAATGTAATTAATTTAAAAATAAAAAACTTCACAGAATGTTGGGCTAAACAAATATGCAATTGGAAATATGATGAACAATATTCTGTATGCAACTATTCTAAGAATGAAAGAAGTGAATTATATGTACAATTGTGCTTTGTGTGCTATTCATGCATGCAATAAGAAGGAATTAGATAAAGCTCCTAAGAATTGTCCAAGTCTTGATAATCAAATTGAAAAAATTAAAGAAATTTATAAGGATGAAGAAAATCTGAAAATAGCTAAAGCATCAGCATTAGTCGTGAGTGAAGGATATTGTGAGAAGACAAGATTAGAAGAGATAATGGATTTTGCTAATAGATGTGAGTTTAAAAATATAGGTATTGCATTTTGCATTGGTTTATCAAGCGAAGCTAAAATTTTAAGTAAAGTTTTAAGTTATAATGGATTTAATGTGAATTCAATAATTTGTAAAAATGGAGGCGTATCAAAAGATTTTATTGATATAAAGTCAGAAGTTCCAATGTGTAATCCAATTGGACAAGCGGAATTTTTAAATAAAGCTAAAACAGATTTAAATATCCTATTGGGATTGTGTGTGGGACATGATTCTTTGTTCATAAAATATTCGGAAGCTCCAATAACTGTCTTTGCAGTGAAAGACAGGGTTTTAGCACATAATCCGTTAGGGGTTATATATCAAGCTGAATCTTATTATAAGGATAAACTATTTCCTGAAAAATAAATACTAATACTTAAAGAGAAAATTGCATAAGAATGTGTGGAGTTATTTAATTTTAATTTATAACAGGGAGAGAAGTTATGATTATTAATTCAAGTACAATTATATATTTTTCACCAACAGGAACAACAAAAAAGGTTGCTTATGCGATTGTAAAAGGTATGGGCACAACTAACAATACCTCAATTGATTTAACTTCATTAGATGTGAGAAATGTTCTTTCACCTGCTATTAAGGGAGACATAGTAATAATTGGTGTACCCGTTTATGAAGAGAGAGCTCCTGAGATGGTACATAATTTTTTAGACAGCTTGAATGGAAATAATAAGCCAGTTGTACTGGTTGCAGTATATGGAAATTTTGGAGAAGGGATAGCCTTGAATGAGCTTGAGGTTATGGCAAAAAAGTCCAGATTTAAGATAGTAGCAGCAGGTTTGTTTATAGGAGAACATTCATTTTCAACTAAAGAAGTCCCGGTGCAAGAAGGACGCCCAAATTACGAAGATTTGAATAAAGCTGAAATATTTGGACAAAGAATAATTGATAAAATGAAAAAAACATATAATTTAAATGACTCCCTTATAGAAATTCCAAAAGGTAAGCTTCCATTAATGGCAAGGATTTTGCCTAAAAATAGTGCAAGAATGTTTACTAAGGCACCTTTGGCACATATGGACATATGCAATAAATGTGGTTTATGTATAAAATTATGTCCAATGAATGCAATAAATAAGGATACGATGGATATAGATGAAAATAAATGCATCCGATGCTTTTGTTGTGTAAAGAAATGTCCTAAAAAAGCCAGAAAAATAGTTTATAAACCAAAGATTATTGTTTCTAAAGTATTGAATATAAAAAATAAAAAGAGGCGAGTACCACAAATATATATTTAAAAAATTAGCTAATAGTACTGAGGGTTTGCTACTATATAAGTTGCGTTAAAGAGTTTACATTACATATTTTGTATTCATATTCATGTAGACAATAGTGATGTGATTTCATTATCGCAACTTATATATATAGATATTTGAAGGTTTTAATTAAATTGAGTATAATCAAATAGATGAATAGTGAAAACAGATTTAAATATTATACTAGTTTGAATATATATTAATCCAAGGAGGATAAAAAAGTGGCAAGACCAACAAAATTCCGAAGAGTTGAGTTTTTTCCAGAAGATGATTACTTTGTACCATGGGGAAAGCCAAAATGTCAAATTGAAGAAATGATTTTAAAGGTAGAAGAGCTTGAAGCAATGAGACTTAAAGATATTGAGGAATTAAATCAAGAAGAATGTGCTGAAAAAATGCAGGTATCAAGACAGACCTTTCAAAATATAATAGATAGTGCAAGAAAAAAAGTAGCTATAGCTTTAACAGAAGGAAAGGCAATAAGAATAAGCGGCGGCCACTATACTACAAAGCTTTGCAAATTTAAATGCGCAGAATGTGAAACAATTTATGAAATAAACTATGATCAAGATAGAGTCAGTTGCCCAAACTGTGGTTCTGACAAAGTTATGTGTAGTAAAAAGGCAGGATTTTGCAAGAACTGGTGTAAAAGCAATAGCGTAGAAATTAAGAAATGATTTGAGGCTTTGAAATTTATATTTTATTAAATGAAAAATAACAATAGATCAGTATTCGAAAATATTGGTCTATTATTTTTTATTTAAGCATTGTTGTAGGAATTACTTTTAAATGAGAAAATAAATAGTTTGTGTTTATAAATATGTGATTTAGTCACAGTAAAAATATATTTAAATCGTTTATAATGTATAATAGGTTAATTATATAGTAGGTCTATTAATATGTTAATAAAGCCTATTTGGAGGAAAGGAAAACTATGGAGTATTTTTTGCTGTTTCTAGAAGGAATTATAACATTTATATCGCCATGCATTTTGCCGCTTCTGCCGTTATATGTGTCTTATTTTATTGGAGGTAATGAAAAAGCTGGCAAGAGTAAATATGATGCTTTTATAAATTCGTTAGGCTTTGTATTAGGATTTACCATAATATTTACATTATTAGGTACACTCGCAGGAACCTTTGGAAGTTTTATTAAAGAAGAAAGCTCTGTTATTAATTTTTTTGGTGGATTAATAGTGGCTATTTTTGGAATTAACTATATTGGAATATTTAAAATTCCATTTTTAGAGAGAAGTTTAAAGATAAATGTACAAATAAAGAATTTTAGATTTTTGTCGTCAATTTTATTTGGAATGATTTTTGCAATAGGGTGGACACCATGCGTTGGGACATTTTTAGGTGCTGCTCTCATGATTGCAGTTAATTCTAAAGACGTTCTTAAAGGAGCCATAATGCTTTTAATATATAGTATTGGACTTGGTATTCCTTTTGTTATATGCGCTATTTTAATAGATAAGATGAAAGAGACATTTAATTTTATAAAGAAAAATTACAAAATTATAAATACTATATCTGGAGTAATTCTTATTATTATAGGAATTTCGATTATGACCGGATATTTAAACAAACTGCTTTCAATTTTAACAATATAGGAGGGTTTTATGAATAAGAAAGGACTGTTTATAGCAATAATATGTTTTGTGGGATTTTTGGCAATAGCCTACATAGGATATAATTCATTAAGTCCATCATATAGTCAGAAAAATATCGATAGTCAAGGAGATAATTCACAAAGTAAAGATTCTAATAATTCAAGTAGCAAAGATAAAGAAAAAGATTTTGTTGTATATGATGAAAATCTTAATAAAGTAAAATTATCTGATTATATAGGAAAACCAGTTGTTGTGAATTTTTGGGCGAGTTGGTGCAAACCTTGCCAAGAAGAAATGCCTTTGTTTAATGAACTTTCAAGTAAATATAAACAAGATCAATTGGTTGTTTTAATGGTAAATATGACTGATGGGCAAAGGGAAACCATAAATACTGCTAAAAAGTTTATAAGTGATAATAATTATAAGATGAATGTCTTATACGATAAGGATAGTACTGCTGCAGTGAATTATACTATTGAATCTATACCAAGAACTTTGTTTATTGATAAGGATGGATATATTGTTAAAGATTACATGGGGGAAATAACTAAAGCAGAATTGAATAATGAAATTAAATCATTATTAAGTGATTAAGTCACAGAAGAAGAACAAGAATGAAAATATAATTAAAGTATAAATAAATTGGAAATTATAAAGTATATAATTTAAATTGGAGGAATTAATTATGGCAAAAATAATAAATAGTAATGAATTTGCTAAAAATGTTGAAAATACTAAAGGGATAGTAGTGGTTGACTTTTTTGCAACTTGGTGTGGGCCATGTAAGATGTTAGGTCCAGTATTTGAAGGTGTTAGCAGTGAAATGTCAGATAAAGCTAAATTTTTTAAATTAGATGTTGATGAAAGCGGTAATGTAGCAGACAAATATGGTATATCAGCAGTTCCAACAATGATTATATTTAAAGATGGAGCGCCAGTAGAAAAGTTAGCAGGCTTTATGCCTAAAGATAATATAGTAAATAAGGTTAATGCTCATTTATAAAATAGCATAATTCAGTATTAAACTCCACATTGTTAAAAAATAAAGCTGGCATGTGGAGTTTTAATTATGTATATTAAAGGAGGTTTGTTGTTTTGGAGTACAAAGTTATATTTCACATAGATGAACTTAATAAATGGAATTTATTATTGAAAAATGCAAGTAACTTATTAGAGGCTATAGGTAATAATAAGTATTACATTGAAGTGGTAGCAAATGCTGAAGCAGTGAAAGCATACAATAGTTTTAGTAAAGAAACGGACTTAAACTTTGTAAATTTTTTTAAAGAGTTAAACAATAAAGGAATTAAGTTTGTAGCATGTAATAATGCATTAAAAGCTTTTAATATTAAACAAGAAGATTTAATTGATTTTGTATATATTGTTCCAGCAGGAGTGTTGGAACTTGTGGAGAAGCAAATGGAAGGTTATTCGTATATTAAACCTTAATATATTTATAAAAATTATTAACTAGAGTAACTGTTGAAAAAATGCTGAAAAGTAAATTATAACTATAATAAATAGATAATGTTTTAAAAATATGAAAAGTTTAAAGGGGATGAAATTCTCCTTTAAACATATTTTTGAAAACTCAGAACTCCTACTACAATAAATGCAGTAGGAGTTTTTTTATATACATTTTTACAATATTATAATCATAAACTATTAACTGAAAAGATGTTTATATACCGTCATTTTAATAGCAAAAACGTTTTAAAAGCTTATATGGTAATTATTATAACTGATAAGAAGAACTCAAACTTAAAATGCAGTAAAGTAATATCCATTGGAGGAATTAAATTGACTAGTGGAAAAGCACCATGTCCACTCACAAAGGTTAAAATTCATACTTCAAAAAGATTTGCAAATGATGTTGCAAAAGCAATTGAAAATAAAAATATTAAAAAGATGAATGCTATTTGGCTAGAAGCAACAGGCTGCTCAGGAAATATAATATCTTTACTTAATAGTGAAAATCCTGGACTTTATGATATCTTAACTGATATTGTGAATTTTACTTATAATAACACACTTATGGGCTCAGAAGGAGAATTCGCATTTGAAAAATTTTTAGAAACACTAGATACAGAATTTATATTATTAGTAGATGGAGCAGTTTCTACAAAAGAAAATGGACGTTATACCATTGTGGCAAATTATAATGGGAAAAACATTACAGCATTGGAGGCAATTCAATTAGCAGGGGGAAAAGCAAAGTATGTTGTAGCTGTAGGGACTTGTGCTTCTCATGGGGGTATATCTGCTGCAAAACCGAATCCATCAGAAAGTAAGAGTGTACAGGAAGTTTTAAATCGTCAGGTTATAAGGCTGCCTGGATGTCCGTGTCATCCAGATTGGGTAGTTGGAACTATAGCACATTTAGTTGGTTATGGCATGCCTGAGTTAGATGATGAAGGAAGACCACTTATTTTTTATGGAGTTACAATTCATGATAATTGTACAAGACGAGGATTTTTTGATAAAGGCATATTTGCACAAAAGTTTGGAGAAGAAGGTTGTATGTTCAAATTAGGCTGCAGAGGTCCTGTCACAAAAACTGATTGTCCAAGGAGAAAATGGAATGGCTACGTTAATTGGCCTATTGGGGATAATACAAATTGCATTGGATGTGCACAATCACAATTCCCAGATGGGATGGAACCTTTTGTAAGGTATTAGATATATGAAATAAAACAATAAACAAGCATATTAGTTGTTTTATTGAGTGTGCTACAAGGAGGATGATATGGGAAGAATAATAACTATAGATCCGGTAACCAGAATAAGCGGTTTTTTAGAAATAAAAGCAGAAGTAGATGGAAATACAATTGCTAAAGCAGATGCTAGTGGATTGCTTTTTAGAGGATTTGAAAAAATGCTAAAGGGAAGAGCACCTTTAGATGCTATATATTTTACAGAGAGAATTTGTGGAATATGCTCTACAGCTCACTCTATGGCGTCTACTTTAGCTTTGGAAGATGCACTTAAGATAACCGTTAGTTTAAATGATAATTATATTCGCGATCTTTTGCATGGTTTTGAATTTATACAAAATCATTTAAGGCATTTTTATTTACTTTCCATGCCTAGTTACGCAAAAATAGAGAGTATAAAATTAGTAGAAGAACAACAATATACTGAGTTCAGGCTTCCGGAAAGGGTAAATAAAAAAATAGAAGAGGACTACGTAAAAAGTATTGAATTTAGCAGATTAGCTCATGAAGGATTAGCACTTCTAGGAGGAAAGGCTCCACATAATCACGGGATTTTTGCAGGAGGAGTTACTGTAAATATAGATGCATATAAGCTAGAAAAAATAAAAAGTATCATTAAAAATATAGAATCCTTTGTAACAATCAGAATGAAAGAAGATGTAGAGATTATTTCTAAGTATTATTCTGATTATTTTAAAAAAGGACAATCATATCCATATTTTATGACTTATGGAGTGTTTGATAAATATAAAGATCCAGAGATCACTTATGTTAAGCCAGGAGTAATGAAGGATAATATTAAATATAATTTAGAACCAGATAAAATTACAGAGCAAATTCATTATTCATGGTATAAAAAGGACAAAGGGTTAGAAGAAGTGGATTTATCTAAGCAAGATGCATACACTTTTATAAAAGCTCCTCGCTATTTAGGTCTACCTATGGAGGTTGGACCATTAGCACGCTTAATAGTTAGTGGAGAATACACAAATGGACATTCATGCATGGATAGAAACATTGCAAGGGTGCTAGAAACAGAAAAGATACTGGGAATAATGAAGAAACTTGTTGAAAGAATAGAACTAAAACCAAATAATCAAAAGGTTTATGATATTCCAGAAAAAGCTTATGGGGTGGGGTTAACTGATACTACTAGAGGTGCTCTTGGACATTGGATTGAAATAGATAAAAAAGTTATCAATCATTATAATATCATAACACCTACTGTATGGAATTTATCGCCTAAGGATGAATCAAATCTTCCTGGAACTGTAGAAAGAGCACTTATTGGAACTAAATTAAACAATGTTAAAGAGCCCATAGAAATTGGACGGATTGTAAGGTCTTTTGATCCCTGCGTATCGTGTGCAACTCATTTAATTGGAAGCACAGGTGATACAGAAATAGTCGAGGTTTTGGTTTGAATACAGCTGTAAATGGTTTTGAAAGCAAAGAAGAGGATACTCACAAAAATGTATGCTCAAATATTAAGGTTATTGCTATGGGAAACATTTTAATGAAAGATGATGCTATAGGAATTGAAGTAGCAAAAGTTATAGAAGAGAGGCTTTTAGAAAGAGAAATTGAAGTTATTTATGTTGAAACTGATGTTCAATATGGAATTTCTAATGTACAAGAAGATGATTATATTCTTGTTTTGGATTCAGCATGTTATGGAAAAGAGCCTGGCGAGATTACATGCTTTCCACTAAGTGCCTATGTTTCTAAGAAAAAAGGATACTCTCAGCATAAGTATAGTTTTTTGGATCTATTAAAACTTTATTATCCTAGTACTAAAGGAGAAGTTTATGCAATTGAGGTAAAGGAAGTTGAATTTGGTTTTGGATTAAGCTTTGTATTGCAAGAAAAATTAGAAGCTATTTCTAAAGAAATTTTGAAGAGAATAGAAAAATATATAATTAAGAATAAGGTATATGAAAGAAAAGGGGAGTGAAAATATGCATGATACTATTTTATTAAGTAAGATTTCAGAGGAATTAAAAAACATATGTGCAGCCAATAATATTAATAAAGTTAAGACGTTTACTGTTATAGTAAGTTCTAGAAGTCATATACATTCTGACAATCTTTATGATCACCTTCAGCATACTTATGGAAATTTAGTTGGGGAATGGACAAAAATCAATGTAGAAAGGGAAGAGATACAAGATCAAATTGCTATTCTTAAAAGCATCCAAGGAGAACAAAGTGAAAATTAAGAGTCTAGCGTAGAGAAATATTATATCTAGAAGCACATATGCTGCCTAGAATATATTAAGGCATTTAATTTGTTTATATAACAACCATATTATTATATATGCCCCTAGTGAAACATATTATATTTGTTTCACTAGGGGTATACATTCAAGGTATAGAATTTATTTGGACGTGTCGAAAAATAAATGGATAATTATTATTAAATACTATTGAATATTATAAAATAATATGTTAAATTTAAATCATACAAAGGATATCAAAGTGATGAACAAAAGATGAATATTAAAAAGTTATAAAATATTGTGAGGATAAAATATGTTTAAAATAAATAATATCTTAATTATTCAAGGAGATGATGAAAATGGGAAATCTAATAAAGATTAATATGTATGCAGAACTCAAAAAGAAAAATGGAACAATACTAAATTTAAAGAAACTAGAAGCTAATATTACAAATTATAATAACTGGTTACAAATGAACAATAGAGAGGATAAAATAGAAACTTATGAAGAGTTTTTACAAGCTAAATAAATATTTTTAAAGGCAGATTAAATTTAAATGATTTAATCTGCCTTTAATTATGTATTCTAATGATTAATATTTGGGAAAAATAAAATAAGGTCTCTTTACAATAGAATCCATGTTAAGTATAATTTTAATAAGAATATACGTTCGCACTAAAGCCTAGTAACATGAAAAATGTTTCTAAGAATGTAGCTTAGTTTATTTTATGAATTAAACTAAGCTGTAATTATTTATGCTTTAATATAATATTTAGTAATTTAGCAGAATAGGAGCTATACTTATGAATATAAATGAGTTAATCATATACAATAAAACAATTCCTAAAAGAGAAGCTGTTTATGTGGATTACCCAAATAACTTATCACAAGAATTATGTACTTATCTTTCTAAAAAGGGTATTGAAAAGTTATATTGCCATCAAGGGGAAATGTTTGAAAGAGCAGTAGAAGGAAATAATATTGTAATAACTACATCTACAGCCAGTGGAAAAACTTTAAGTTTTTTACTACCAGTTATTCAAGAAATTTTATCGAATCCTTTAGCAAGGGCAATTTTTATATATCCTACAAAAGCTCTTGCAAGTGATCAGTATCGTGCGATTTTGCCTTACTTAGAATATTTCGGCTCTAACAGGATTTCAGCAGGAGTTTATGATGGGGATACTCCTGTAAACGAACGAAGCAGAATTAGAAAAAATGCTAATATCATTTTAACTAATCCTGAAATGATAAATGCTGCATTTTTACCTAATCACAGTAAGTTTGGTTTTGACTTTATCTTTTCTAATTTAAAATATATAGTAATTGATGAGCTTCATACTTATAGAGGTGCTTTTGGTTCACATCTTGCAAATGTATTTAGAAGACTTGGCAGGGTGTGCAGATATTATAATTCATCTCCTCAGTATTTATGCAGTTCAGCAACTATTGCAAATCCAGTTGAACTTGCAGAAGAAATATGCGGACATAAATTTCTTGAGGTTTGCATGGATGGTTCACCAGCTCCAAAGAAAAATTATAAGCTTGTGCAGCCGCCAAAGATTATGGGGAATGATAAAAAATATTATGGACAGGTGCAATCAACTTCAGTAGCTGCTGATTTAATACCTGATTTAGTGGAAAATGATAATAGTTTTATTGCTTTTGCTAAATCAAGAAGAAATGTCGAAGTAATATTAAAAGAAGCAAGAGATAAATTAGAGACGGAAAACTTTTTTGGAGCGTCTTTAAAAGATAAGATATCTGGATACAGAGGAGGATATACTCCACTTGAGCGTAAAGAAATTGAAAATAAAATGATTACTGGAGTTCTGCGAGGTTTAGTATCAACAAATGCTTTAGAGCTTGGAATAGATATTGGTAAAATTGATACAACAGTAATTGTAGGATATCCAGGAACTAGAGCATCTTTTTGGCAGCAGAGCGGAAGAGCAGGAAGAAGCGGAATTGAAAGTACAAATTATTTAATTTTTGATAACCTGCCTTTTGACCAGTATATAGCAATTAATCCAGACTGGCTTTTTGAAAGTGGAAGTGAAAATGCAGTAATTGATAAGAATAACCTTTTAATAGAACTTGCACATATACGTGCTGCAGCTGCTGAAATCCCATTAACTTTAGATGATATTTCAATTTTTCCAGATTTAGGTGAAACAATTCCTGTTTTAATCAGAGCAAGTGAATTAACAAATCAAAGTGGAAAGTTTGCATGGTGTGGTAATTCATTTCCAGCAGGGGATTTCAGCCTAAGAAATATCGATAAAGCAAGGTACAAACTTATAAATAAAGATAACAATAAAGAAATTACAGAAATGGATGAAATGCAGGCTTTTCGTGAAATTCATAATGGAGCAATTTATATGCATGATGGAGTTCAATATCAGGTTGTAAAGCTTGACTTAGAAAGTAGAACTGCTTTTGCTATTCCTTTTAATGGAAATTATTATACAATGCCAGGAGGCACTACAAATATAAGAATAATTCAAGGCAGCAAGGATATGGAATATGAACGTACTAAAGTGACTTTTGGAGATGTAAATGTTGATGAAATAGTTTATATGTATAAAAAGCTGCAATTTCACAATCATCAAAATTTAGGTTTTGAACAGTTAGAAAAACCATTATCAAAGGATTATGATACAGAAAGCACTTGGATAAAGATTCCTGACAATGTTGTTACAGTATATAGAAGGCTCCTTCAGGAAAGTCAAAATGGAGGCTTTATAAGAAATAATCATTTTGAAGGTGTATGTTATGTAATTAAAAATGCAGCAATGATGGCAACTATGACAGAACAGGAAGACATAGGTGTTGTAATGTCTAACAATGCAATTGAAATAAGTCAAAATTATGATAGCGAAGTTTATATGTTTATTTATGATAAATACGTAGGTGGTCTTGGCTATTCTGAAAAAGTATTTGACTTAACTGCAAATATTATTGAAAATGCAATCAAGATGGTAGGGGGATGTACATGTGATGATGGCTGCGCTGCATGTATTGGAGATTATCAATTAAATAAAGCTATGGTTCTATGGGGGCTTAAGAATTTATTAGAGGAAATAGAGGCACCAAAGGATATTAAGTTAGCACAATATGCTCCAGCAACCTTTATTAAGAAAGCATTTAAGTTTAATGAATTACAGGAAAAATGGAAAGAATTCTGTGAGTATATGCAGGAGAATGGAGATGCTTTTGCAAAATTTTTAAGTACAATTCCTAAGGTTGAAATAGATAATCGTACTTTAATTTTAGTTTTAAATAATGCATTTTATAGAGAATGGGTAATGGAAGAAAGTAATAAAAAGAGCATAATAAATATTATTTCTTTCCATACAGATGCTCCAATGGGAATTGAATTAAGTGTCAGACTTGAAGAGATAGATGAAGATAGAAAAAATGTAAAAAGTAAATTACAAAGAAGATATGAAGATCTTACAGAATAGGAGAATAACATGCATTATGAAAAAGAGCTAGAAAGATTAAATGAATATCAAAGAGAAGCAGTACTTGATGAAAGTGATGCATGTGTTGTAAATGCAAATGTTGGAAGTGGAAAAACAACAGTTTTGATTTCAAAAATCGTGTATCTTCATTATGCAAAAAATATCAGTTATAAAGATATGATTGTATTAACTTTTACTAATAAAGCTGCAAATGAAATTAAAGAAAGATTAATGGTTTCTGATGAGAGTATAAAATCAGAGGAATTAGAGGGCTTTGGAACCTTTCATAGTGTGGCCCTTAATTTACTTAAAGAAGTATTGCCAATTGAAAAAATAAGATATGAAAAAGACTTCTTAGTAATAGAGCCAGATGAGGAATTAGACATTGCCTTGCAGATAATTCAAGAAGAAAAGCTCAAAATTAAATATAAGAACCGTTTAAAAAAGAAACTTGAGCAAGCTATGGTTATTGAGAAGGAAGAGGAAAAAGTTTCGCCTTATGATGATGATATATTTAAACTTGTTGAGCTGCTAAAAGAAGAAAAGATAAAACAAAATAAGATGTCTTTTTCAGATATATTGCAAAATGCAAATTTGTTATTAGGTGAGCATAAAATAGAACCTAAGTGGATTATTATTGATGAGGTTCAAGACAGCGATAAAATACAGCTTGATTTTATTGATAAATTAAAAGGTGAAAATACTAAATTATTTGCAGTTGGTGATCCAAATCAGGTTATTTACAGCTGGCGTGGAAGTTCTTTAAACGTGGTTTATACCTTAAAGCATAAATATAATGCAAAGGAGCTTTCCCTTCCAATAAATTATCGTTCAAGTAATGCTATTTTAGAAGCAGCAAGGTGCTTTCAGCAAAATGGAAGCCGCTTAATGGGTGCTAGAGAAACTGAAAATAAAATCATAGTTAAAAATCATTATAATCCTTTTAATGAAGCATGTTATTTGGCAGATAAAATCAAGGAAATACATAAATCAGGTGTGCCTTATAAGGAGATTGCAATTTTTTATAGACTACAAAACCAGTCTCAGGTCTTTGAAGATGCGTTTTTAAAAAATGATATTCCTTTTGAAGTATCAATGAAGAAAACCATAAGTGACAGTCCAGTGTTAAATTGGATGATCAAATTATTTCGTTTTTGCGTAAATCCTAATGATTTTTCCTCTGCAATTTATGTTCTTAGCAATAAAGAATATGGAGAGAAAATGACAGAAAAGACTGCAAGAAAGATAGTTAAAGAGCAGAACATAATTAAATCAGAAATACTAGAAAAGATGCATGAATTTTTAAATAAATGTTCTGAAATTAAGATGGCAGAAAAGATTTATAATTATTTTGAATTTGATAAGTATATAAAGCCAACTTCAGCTACATATATAGATGATAAAGAAGCTATAAATGCGTTGCTTGATATAATCATAGAATATGTGAAAGAAAAACAAATGCCATTTTTAGATGGACTTAGAGAGTTTATAAATTCATCAGCTTTATATGGAGTAAATATTTTAAAGAAGGATATAAATAGCGATATAGACGCTGTTAAGCTTATGACTTTACATGCCTCTAAAGGTCTAGAGTTTTCTTATGTGTTTATTACAGGAGTTAATTATGGGTTAATTCCACTTCATACAAGAGATATGGAGGAAGAAGAGGAACAAAGATTATTTTTTGTTGGAATCACTAGAGCAAAAGATTATCTAGAACTTTCTTATTATACAAATCCAGATTATCATAAGGCAGCGCCTGGAGAAAGTAGATATATTCATATGATTCCAGAGAAATTAATCCAAAATGATAAGGTTAAAAATAATAATGTAAATCTTCAAGAACTTAAAAAACAAATTCAAGAGGCAAAGGCTCAAGGAATTAAAGAAGAAGCTTCGGTTACTGAAAAAGTGGAATTACCAGTAGTTGAAGAAATAAATGAAACATCAATTAAAAAGGTAAGCCACAAGAAATACGGAACGGGAAAAGTCCTAAAGGAAGATGATATGATGATTGAAGTAGAATTTGAGAATTATGGAGTGAAAGAATTTATAAAAGCGTTTAGTGAATTGGAATTTGTGTAAATTAAATCTTATTTAATTTAGTAATACATAGTATATAAATTTTATGTATTAGACAAAGCAAATATTAACCACTTACATATATTTAAGTTTAATACTAAGATTAATATCATAAACTTTAAATATTATAAGTTATAACTATAAATACCTAATATTTTATCGTAATTTTAGAAATTGTTTATCTAAATTAAATTTATTTGTACAATAACATTAATTAAATAAATTTAAAGGTGGTTTAATGTTATGGATACAATTGATTTAAAAATTATTGATGTATTAAAAGAAAATGGTAGAGCATCTGCTTCAGAAATAAGTAAAAAAGTAAATCTATCTATTCCTGCTGTAGCGGAAAGAATAAGAAAGATGGAGGAAGCAGATATAATTGAAAAATACACTATAAAAGTTAATAGAGATAAAATTAATTTTAAGCTTTTAGCGTTTGTCTTTGTTAACATTGATAAGACAGAAAATATAGATGGATTTAGAAAAGACATTGTTAAATACAATTCTGTATTAGAGTGTCATCATGTTGCTGGTGAGTATGATTATTTATTAAAAATCCTTGTAGAAGATACCAAGTCACTTGAGTACTTTATATCAAATATGTTGAAAAATATAAAAGGTGTAATTAAATCAAATACAATAATAGCTCTTTCTTCATTAAAAGAAGACATTAATGTTTAAGAGGTAGTAAAGTGATTTTTAAAGGTTTTAAATTTGGCATGTTATTACAATTTGCAATTGGACCTGTTTGCTTATTTATATTTCAAATAGCATCATTAAATGGCTTTTATATTGGGGAAATAGGTGTATTAGGTGTTGCTTTAGTTGATGGCTTTTTTATTGTTGTTGCTGTCCTTGGTATAGCTTCAATAATTGATAGAAAGAACGTAAAGATAGGTTTAAAAATATTTGGTTCCATAATTCTGCTTATTTTTGGTCTTAATACAATATTAAATCAATTTAATATTGTATTTATACCAAGCTTAAATATACATGATATTTTGATTTCTACTGACGCATTTACTAGTGCAATTATAATCACTTCATCAAATCCTTTAACAATAATTTTCTGGGCGGGTATATTTTCAACAAAAGTTATAGAAGAAAATATAAAAAAGCAGCATATTTACTCTTTTGGCTTTGGAGCATTATTATCTACAATATTTTTTCTATCACTAATTAATTTAATAGGAAGTTTCACTAAAACATTCTTATCAATTAATGGAATACAAATATTAAATATAATTATAGGATTTCTATTAATATGTTTTGCCATTAAAATGATTTTGAAAAATGTGTAAGGCACACAATCAAAAAATAACGAGTCCATTTGCTAGCCTATTTTCCACCATGCTATGACGGCAAATTGAACTAATAACCCACTATGAGGTGAATTTTCCTCCTTGCCTGATGAAAATATCCATGGCAACTTTGGACTTGTTATTTATTTTCATGTGCCTAAAGTAATTTTATTAATTTGTGATGTATTTATGAATAATGTTGCCAAAGGCAGCAGATAACATAAATTTAGTTTTGCCATATTATTGTCACAAATCTCAAGTATTATATAAATATAAAGTAGTTAAACATTATTTATTCTCCTATTAAATAAATGTTAATCAGTATTCAGAATGGTCTATAAACCCTAGTAGATCATTCTTTTTTATTTATGAAATAAAATATATATTGGTTTTTAGGATTTTCTATATTTGCAATAGGTGAACAAAGCAGTGATAAGCATTATTATCCAAGTCAAGAAAGTACAGCAGTTATAAGAAATTGGTATAGCTAGAAGTCGTAAATTGTTGTGTATATTTATAAAAATAAAAGAGCCTTCTCATTAAGAATGTAAACAGAGGATAAAATATATGAATATTATAAACCAATATTCATATAAAGGATAAGATATAACATTAGATATTATAATGAAGATTGAAAAATATTATGTGTAATTTTAATCTTAGAGCAAAAATCAAATCAAAAATCAAAAAACATATTGACTTAGTGTTAACTCTAAGTTGTAAAATTAGTATGTCATTTAAGAAAAAAACATATATGTGTTATAATAAAGGTTATTAAAAGATAAAGGTATTCAAAAATTATTATAATTTAGACATAGTATGTTTCGCTTACAATTAGGCAAGGAATTGACTTTACTGAAAATGCAACATGGAATTAAGTAATTATTCGTCAAACAAAAGAAATTAATGTGGTAGATAATATTTAAAACTTTAGCTGTGGTGTATTAATATTTATACGCTGCAGCTTTTGCTTTTTAATAGATATAATAAGCAAATAGCATTATTTATAATATGGATTAGCTCCATATTGTTTTTGAATAGTTAATTTTGAGTAAGAGCTTTTTTATAATGTAATGCTTGGAATCATTTTGTAATATGATTAGGAGGTGTATCAGTTGCAAGTGGGATATTTATTCAAAGAATGAAGTTTGCATATAAATTGTATAGTGCAAATTGAAGTTTAGTTAGGAGGATTTTTCAAAAGATGAATAAGAAAGGAATTTTAATTGTAACACTGGCGTTATTGCTATCAAATGCAATGGCAGGTTTAGATGGGACAATTGTTAACACTGCTTTGCCAGCAATTATAAGTGATTTACATGGAATTCAATACATGGGATGGATAGTAGCAGTTTTTTTATTAGGAATGGCAGTGGTAACTCCACTTTGGAGTAAATTAGGGGAACGTATAGGAAATAAAAGATCATATCAAATAGCCACATTATTATTTGCAGCTGGTTCAATATTTCAAGCTCTATCAAGTAATATTATTCTTTTCTTGATTGCAAGAACTATTATGGGAATAGGTGCAGGTGGAATGAATACTATCCCGTTTATTATTTATGCAGATTTGTATACGAATTTAAAGAAGAGGTCAAAGGTTATTGGATATGCTACAGCAAGCTTTAGTGCAGCAGCAATTATTGGACCGTTAATTGGTGGTTGGATAGTAGATACTTTTAGCTGGCATTGGGTATTTTATATTAATGTCCCAATTGCATTAATCTCAATACTAAGTGTTCAAATTTTCTTTAAAGAGCCTAAACGAATTTCTATAGGTGAAAAAATTGATTATTTAGGTGCTGTTATTATGATAATTAGTTTAGTAACACTATTAACGGGAATTCAAATTATAGAAACAGCTTCATTAAGCTTAGTTAGTATATTTATTATAGTTGGTTTAATTTTATTAATAGTATTATTTAAAGTTGAAGAAAAGGCAGCTGATCCTATAATTCCTAATAGATTGTTTAAAAATGGTCCGTTAGTAGTTGATTTCATATTATTCGCTCTTTTATGGGGAGCGTTTGTTGCTTTTAATATTTACATACCAATGTGGGCACAAGGGTTGATAGGTTTGAGTGCTTTAATTGGAGGTGCGACTCAGATTCCAGGTTCTGTTACAAACTTTGCTGGTGCAGTAGTTGGATCATCTATGCAATCACGATTAGGGAAATATCGTATTGTTGCTTTAGGAACTTTAGCTTTTATAATTTCATTTAGTATAATGGTATTAGCGGGAATAACTATACCATTATGGCTATTATTAGTATCAGGGGCTTTTGAAGGTTTTGGTTTAGGTTTGAGTTTTAATATTTTGCAAATTAGTGTACAACAAGATGCGGAGAAGCGAGATATTCCAATTGCAACATCATTTGCGTACCTTTTACGTATTTTAAGCCAAACATTTATGTCGTCAATATATGGCGTAATTTTGAATAATGCTCTAAATAAAGGTGTTGCTGAAACTCAAGGAAAGATTACAATTGATATGTTAAATAAATTAAGTGACTCTCAAAGTGTAGGCGATTTACCTAAAAACTTATTACCGCTTATGAGACAAGTTATGTATAGTGGTTTGCACAATATTATGCTAATAGCATTAGTTTTATTAATCATAGCGTTGATTTTCAATGTTGGGATGCAATTAAAAATTAGAAGAGGAAAAGCTGTTCGGTAGAGTAATCAATGTAATTTAATTTAACTCGTTGCGCTAGTAACTTGAACTAGCACAACGAGTTAATTAATATTTAATGTAATAATTAGATATACAGATAAGTTTAATAATTCTCTGAGAATACCTCAAAGTATGATTGTGGATGTGCACAAGCAGGACACGAAATTGGTGCTTCAGTTCCTTCATAGATATATCCGCAATTAATACATTTCCAAAGGGTCACTTCATCTTTTTTGAATACTTTTCCTTCTTCAATATTCCTAGCGAGCTTTTTGTATCTAATCTCATGACGTTCTTCTACTTCAAGTATTTTTCTATAAACTGCTGCAACTTCTGGATACCCTTCCTTCTCTGCTATTTCTGCAAAAGATGGATAAAGTTCTGTCCATTCTTCATTTTCACCAGCAGCAGCTGCAAGCAAGTTCTTATGAGTTTCATCGTGGAATGAAACTGGGTAAGACACTTGTATTTCTATTGGCTCGTCCACAAAATCGTTTTTTAGAAATTTATAAAATCTTTTAGCGTGTTCTTTTTCTTGCTCTGCAGTTTCCATAAATATATTTGATATTTGAACAAAACCCTCTTTTTTAGCAATACTTGAATAATAAGTATACCTGGTTCTTGCCTGACATTCTCCTGCAAATGACTTCATTAAATTTTCAGCTGTTTGACTTCCTTTTAAACTCTTCATTTTCATTCCTCCTAATATATTATTATTTATATATTTTAATTATATCATTGCTTTATAATAATCCTACATAAATTCCTCTACAAACTTTTCTCCATCAATTGGAATCCATTTTCTATCAACTATTACATCTCCGCTTTTTAACACTGGATGCAGATCATGAAATGTAGGTTTTCCTTCTTCTTTATATAAAATTCCTAGTGGAATGCCATCATCTCCAAACTCCATAGCCTTAATAATGGCTGCACCTTTATCATTAGGATTATAATTTTCGTCTAAATAATAAACTCTGTCTCTATACCATTTAAAGGTATTAACCTTATTAAAGCTAACACAAGGCTGCATTATATCAATTAAGGCATAACCTTTATGATTAATTGCTGCTTCTATCATGCTCTTTAAATGTTCCTTGTCTCCAGAAAAACTTCTAGCAACAAAGGTTGCACCAATCGTTATGGCTAAAGCTAAAGGATTTAGTGGTTCAGAAATTACACCATCGAATTGCATGGAAGTTTTCTGTCCTCTTGCTGTTGTTGGTGATCCTTGACCTTTTGTAAGTCCATAAATTTGATTGTCGTGAACTAATTGAACAATATCTAAGTTTCTTCGTATATTATGAATAAAATGATTTCCTCCTTCGCCATAAGCATCTCCATCTCCAGAAGTAACTATTACGTTAAGCTTGGGATTTACAATTTTTATTGCTTGAGCTGGTGGAAGGGCTCTTCCATGCAATCCGTTAAATCCATTTGCTCGTATATAATGAGGAGTCTTTGCAGCTTGACCTATACCAGATACCATCATAAGTTTTTCTGGTTTAATATTTAGCTCTGCTACGGCTTCTTTTATTCCCTGTAGTATAGAAAAGTTGCCGCAACCTGGGCACCAAGTATTATCATCTTTACTATCATATAATTTCAACTCTATCATAAATTACACCTCCTTATATAATCTTGTAACTATCTCATTTGAAGTTATCTGAGAACCACTGTATTTTAAAATACTGTCATCCATTAAAATTCCTGTTTCCTGAGTTATAAGTTTTCCTAGCTGTCCTGTAAAATTTTGCTCTACATTTATTATTGTCTTTGCTATAGCACTATACTTTCTTAAAAGTTTTTCTGGTAATGGGTATATATCACCAAAAGAAATTCCTCCTACTTTTAAACCTAAACTATTTAATGTTTCAGTTGCTTCTTTTATTGCTCCGTAAGTAGATCCCCATCCAACTAAAAGTATGTCTATATCATCTTTTCCAATGTATTCTGGTTCTTGTATGTCATCTTTTATAAACTTATCTAATTTTCTCATTCTCTTTTCCATTTGAGTATTTCTTATTTCAGCATCTTCTGTTATATGAGCATACTCAGTATGTTCATCACTATCAATCAAAACTACTTGTCCATCAATTTTTCCAGGAATTAATCGTGGTGAAATTCCAGATTCGGTCACTTTATATCTCTTATACTCTTCATCAATTCCATTTCCATCGCTTATATGCCTTTCTATCTTAAGTTTTTCAAGAGAAAACTTTGGAACAGTAATTTTAGAATCTGCAAGATATTGATCTGTTAATATTATCACTAGAGTTTGATACTTATCAGCTAAATTTAATGCCCTAAAAGTTTGATAGAAGGCATCTTCAGCATTCCTAACACTCAAAACTATTCTCGGAAACTCTCCTTGCGAGGCAGCTAATAAGAAACCTAAGTCACTTTGCTCTGTTCTAGTTGGTAGTCCGGTAGCAGGGCCAGGTCTTTGTGAATCGATAACAACTAAAGGTGTTTCTGTTATTCCAGCTAAACCAAAAGCTTCAACCATTAACGAAACTCCTCCACCGGATGAACCAGTCATAGCTCTAGCTCCAGCATAGGATGCTCCAATTGCCATGTTTATAGCGCTGATTTCATCTTCTGCTTGTTCTACAATTATGCCAGCTTCCAATGATTTCTTAGAAAGATATGTCATTACACTAGTAGCTGGAGTCATTGGGTAAGCTGAATAAAATGACACCCCACCAACTAGAGCACCTAGCCCTATAGCATCATTACCGTTTATAATAAGATGTTTTGATAAATCTTTTCCTATAAATGTGAACTTTTCATCAATTAAATCATTACCTCTTTTAAAGGCCTCTATATTCTTATCTCTTATAATATCCGGAAGTTTTTTTGCTATAAATTCATCAAATTGGCCTTTTATGCCAAAATACTTTAATATCGCTCCTGCTGCAACAAAAGTAAATGACTTTGGTAAGCCTATATCTTTTGCAATTTTCAGTAAAGAAAAGTTTTTTAGTCTGCTATCCTCATCTTGAATAGATTCATCAGCAATTATTATTCCATCACTATTTAGATTATTTCTATGAATTTCTATTGTATCCTTATCTAATGCAAGTATTAGATCCAATTTTTCAATATGAGAGTAAATTGGTTCATCTCCGAATCTAATTTGTGTAAAATTGTGCCCACCTCTTACTCTAGACATATAATCTTTATTGGAAAAAACATAAAAGCCAGATTTCTTTAGAGCTTTTTCAATGAAATCACTCACTGTATCCATTCCTTGTCCAGCGCTTCCTCCAATTAATAAGTTACGTTTCATTGCAACCACCTCTCTTATAAAATTATTTTAGGCAATCCATCTCTTACCTTATTATCTAATAATATACTTTATTTTGCACTTTGTAAATATTAATTATTAATTAGTTTATATTATTTATTAATAGTTTATATAATTAAAAAATCTATTTATACCATAATAAAAGTTTATTTTTACTAGATTGCATTTATCAATAGTATTTATTTTTAAACTCTATATAATTAAAATAAAAAGACTAATGAACAAGTGAAAGGCGTGAATTAACTTAATCGTATCTATTTTTAAAGAGAGAAGTAAATATGTTTGTTGATTCTATTAAAGATATACATTTTATATTTCCAAAGTCTAAAGCTTATGTATATATTTGCAAAATATAATTTGATAAATCATTATGTAAGGTATATAATTTAAGTAGACAATAATAATTATTATTTAAAAATAAGTAAATATAGAGTATAAAATTAAATTTATATAATTTAAATATTTTTTATTAAGGAGATGTTGATATGTTAAGCGAAAAATTACTTAATAGTCTTAATGAACAAGTTAATTTTGAATTATACTCAGCATACACTTACCTGGCAATGGCAGCTTATTGTGAATCTATTGATTTAATTGGATGTGCTAATTTTTTCAAAGTTCAAAGTAAAGAAGAATTAGATCATGCGATGAAATTCTATAACTACATATTCCAAAAAAATGGTGTAGTAGAATTAGAACAAATTGAAAAACCGCATACAAATTTTGATAACGTATCGCATGTTTTTGAAATGGCTTATATTCATGAACAATTGGTTACAAGAAAAATATATAATATTGCTGATATAGCAGAAGAAGAGAAAGAACATGCAACTAAGAGCTTACTTAAATGGTTTATTGATGAACAAGTTGAAGAAGAAAATAATCTGAATAATATTATAAAGAAACTTAAGAGATCAGAAAACAATCCAGCAGCATTATATATGTTAGATGATGAACTAGCAGCAAGAGTATACGTGCCACTTACAACTACTAATGCATAAATAAATTAACTAAAGCATCTATAGAAATATAGGTGCTTTTTGTTATATCATTATTTCTATATGAATTTAGCTAACAATCTAGTTCTTCAAAGAGAACAAAGAAGAGTTCTATAGGAAATGCAAGTGTAATGAAGATTAATAAATGAAAATTATATTAGAAAAATTATAATAGAAAATAAGGCTGAAATAAGATTTCAAAACTAAATCTTATTTCAGTCTTTTAAGTTTAGGCTACATCAAATTTAGTAACTTGTCTTTGAATAAATGGTAAAGTTCAGCCTGGCAAATAGCTTTGTAGTAGAACTTTTTGTCAGACTATTTTTTGGATTATTTCCAAATATCAAGAATCATTGTTGCTGCACAATATACAAGTAACAACGCCATGATTACATTTAAGATTTTACCATAGTTATTAAAGAAGCTTTCAAAAGCAGCACCAAACATAGCCCAGCAGCAGGTGCCAGCAAAACCAATTACAGCAAGAATCAAGACAAAAACAGCAATGATAGGTAGATTCTGATAATATGGCAAGACAAAAGAAGACATGGCAGTGATTCCGTATAAAATAACTTTTACATTTACAAATTGAAGGATCATGCCTGAAGTTACTGTATTTGTTAATGACAGACCTTTCTTTCCATCATGAGGCTTATCACGCCAAATTGTCCAGGCAAGCCAAAGTATGTAGGCTGCTCCAATGCAAAGCATCACGGGCTTTACAGATGGGATGAAACCATATAGGGCTTTAGAAAATGTAGCACAACAAGACATGACGATTAAAAATCCATACAAAACTCCCATGTTAAATGGAAATGATTTTTTAAAACCGTATTTACTTGCATTTGTCATTGACATTATATTGTTGGGACCAGGTGTCAAAGCTGTTAGAAAAACATATGAAAAGAATGCAGCAAAGTTCATAATTAATTATTTACCTCCTTAATTTCGTATGATATAATGAACACAAAAAACAGTATATTATACATTGTTTAGTATATTGTACAACTTGTCCAATATACTGTCAATGGTTTGGAGGTAAAAATATTGGATAATATAAATTCTATTGTTGCTGATAATCTAAAGCGGTTACGAGAGCAAAGAAGGATGAGTCTTGATTCAGTTTCAAAATTATCAGGAGTAAGTAAAAGTATGCTTGGGCAAATTGAGAGGGGAGATGTTAATCCTACGATTTCTACAGTCTGGAAGATTGCTATGGGGTTAAAAATTTCTTTCACTGAACTAGTGAGCAGGCCAGAAGCAGAATACGAGGTGATTCCTATGGAATCTATTCAACCTTTACTTGAGGATAATGGACATTATCGTAACCATCCCATATTTTTATTTGATGGGAGCCGTAGATTTGAAATACTATATATTGAACTTGATGAAGGAAGTCATTTGGATGCTGAGGCGCACCCTGAGGGAACCCAAGAGTTTATCACTGTGTTTTCTGGAAGCCTGAGTGTGGAAGTTAATGACAAAGTCCTATCTGTTGAAGGTAGTGGTTCTATACGTTTTAAAGCAGATAGACCGCATAAATATAAAAATTCGGGCAATGAGCTTTGTCGCTTGAGCATGGTAATTTATTATCCGGAATAATTATAATAGACTATAGAATGTAAATGACTTAAATTTGTGTCAATGCATTAGGAATAAAAGGTGAACTGATTAAGTTATTGCTTTGTAGCTCTAAATGAAATCAATATTGAGATGGTAAAGTCATTATACCATCTCAATGTGGTTATATCGGAAGTTTTAATAATTTTATATTTCTCATAACTAATTATGAAGCGACTTGTTTAATTTACTTTGACTATTCGTTTTTTCAAATATATTATTGTATTTAGTATAGAGACTGGAGTGATATTAATGGATATTAGACATTTTAAAACATTTAAAAGCATTATTGAAGAAGGAAATTTTACAAATGCTGCAGCAAAATTAGGTTATACACAATCTACTGTTACATCACAAATTCAGCAGTTAGAGCAGGAGTTATCAATAAAGCTATTTGAAAAAATTGGACGCAATATGATATTAACCCCACTTGGAAAAGAGCTGATACCACATGCAGATGAATTACTTAATACAGTAAAAAAGATTGAAAATATCGGCAAATATAATAATAATATAACAGGAGAACTAAAAATCGCTGTTGCAGAATCATTGATGTCTTATAAGTTACAAGATGTTTTACGTTTATTTAAAGAAAAAGCCCCTAATGTAAAACTTTCTATAATGGCCATGAATTGCTACTCAATAAAAAATATTATATTGGATGGAAATGTGGATCTTGGCTTAATGTATGATGTAGGTGCTCAAAATAATAATTTGCTTTCAGTAAAACTTTCTAATTTTAGTCTAGCTTTGGTATGTTCTCCAGCATTTTTAGAAAAAAATATAGATTTTTGTAAACAAAATCAAAAAGTTAGGACAAGTCTTGTAATTAATGAAGTTGAATCTATTTATAGACAAATAATTGAGAATTATTTTTTTAGTAATAATATATTTCTAGATAATACAATTGAGCTTTGGAGCATAGAAGCAATAAAAAAATCTGTAATTAATAATTTAGGAGTCTCATTTTTACCCCGATTTACGGTAGAAGAAGAGCTAAAAAGTGGAAAGTTAAAAGAGATAAAGATAGGTTGCTCAGATGATAAAATTACAGCAATATATGCTCACCATAAGAATAAATGGATCAGTCCTGCAATGTCATTATTTATCCAATTAGTAAGAGAAAATTTTAAGGTTGAAAAATAATTTCAACCTATGTTTTATATGATGTTAAAAGATTGTCTAAAAATTATAATTTATTATGTAGTTATAATTTTTTTTTGAGGTGAATTTAATCTTAAAACAATAAATGAAGCAAGTAAGCAGAATAAACCACCTGAAATAAAAGTAATAATGTAATTACCAGTTAGTGTATATAATGTCCCGCCATAAATTGTTGCTACTGCTGATCCTAGTTGGTGAATAGCCATTATCCAGCCAAATACCATATTACCATTTTCTTTAAATATATCATTACATAAGCGTACAGTTGGTGGTACAGTTGCAACCCAATCTAAACCATAGAATATTACAAAAATATCAATACCTAGATGACTTGATCCAATAACAAACGGAAGAAGTATTAAGGAAAAACCACGTAAACTATAATACCAAAATAATAACCATCTATTATCAAAGCGGTCTGATAACAATCCTGAAAGAGTGGTTCCGAAAATATCAAAAATACCCATTACTGATAATAATCCAGCGGCATAAACTTCGGTACTTCCACAATCCATGCAGGCAGGTATAAAATGAGTTCCTATTAATCCATTTGTAGAGGCACCACAAACGAAAAAACTAATTGACAATAACCAAAACTCTTTAGAATGTATACTTGTTCTTAAACTATGAAAAACTAATTTAAACGGATTATCTCCAGTTTCTACATGGTTAGAAACTTCCTTAGGCGGATCTTGCTTTAAGGATTCCATATTATTTGGTTTGTCACGCATAAATATAAATATTAATATACAAGTGAGTAGAGCAGCACAAGAGATAATGTATATTAAAAATTTCCATGAGTGATTTTCTAATAACTTTGCAAATAAAGGTAAGAATACAAGCTGACCAGCAGAGCCGCTAGCACCAAAAATTCCAATTACTAAGCCTTTGTGTTTTGAAAACCATCTATGAGCAATAACTGATCCTAAAACTTGAGTGGTTAAACCAGATCCAATTCCGATAATTATTCCCCAGAGTATTGTAAGGTGCACTGGCGTTTGCATCCAAGAAGATAGATAAGTACCCAAAAATAATAATATTAGTGAAATAATCATTACACGTCTAGCACCATAAATATTAGTTAAAGCAACAGAAAATGGGCCAAGTAGACCATATAATGCAAGATTAATTGCTAATGCAAAACTAATAAATGCTCTATTCCATCCGAAATACTGCTCAAATGGTATTATAAGCAATCCTGAAGTTGAACGAATTCCAGAAGATATTAACAAAGTAAAAAAAGTTACTAGCATTATAACCCAGCTGTAGTGAAAGTTTAGTTTATTAAATTTTAATTTAGTTTGAATATACCTGATCATTGTAACCCCCAATAATATAATTTAAATATGCTTCTTAATAGCATTAGAATTAGTATATTATCGGTATTAACATTTGTAAAATTGAAATAATCAAAGTAATAGTTCATAAAAAATGAACTATTGAGGTGAATAGAATTTATCCTATATACATTTTAAAATATAATAATACATTTATAAAAATGAAATGTATTATTGAAAATATCAATTATACAAACAAACTTATATTTGCTAGTATTATGATAATTAATATGTTTTTTATAGAGGAGGAAATGATATCATGGAAAAACCCAAAGTATTTATTGCAATGAAAATACCTAAAGAAGTAGAAGCATATATCGGTGAATACTGTGAATATGAAATATGGCAGGCTGATAGAGATATAACTAAAGATGAATTAAAGCATAAACTTTCGGATAAAGATGGAGTGTTGCTTATGGGGATTAAAATCGATGAGGATTTGCTTAAATATGCTCCAAGGTTAAAGGTCGTAAGTAATTTTACAGTTGGATATAATAACTTTGATATAGAAGCAATGAAGAAGAGAAATGTCATTGGCACTAATGTACCAAATGTAATGAATAATAGTGTTGCAGACTTGGTTTTTGGATTAATTTTATCTGTTTCACGTAAAATAACTGAGCTGGATAAATACGTAAAAAATAATAAGTGGAAAAATAATATTGATAAAAATTTTTATGGGCTAGATGTTCATCAGTCAACTTTGGGAATCATAGGTATGGGGAGAATTGGAGAGGTTGTTGCTAAAAGAGCAAAATTGGGATTTGATATGAATGTTTTGTATCATAACAGGAATAGACGCTTGGATTTAGAAGAGACAATAGGAGTAGAATATTCAGATTTTAAAGATATTTTAAAGAAGTCTGATTTTATTGTGCTCTTAACTCCATTAACAGAAGAAACTTATCACTTAATAGATTTTGAAGAATTTAAATTGATGAAAAACACTGCTGTTTTTATAAATGTATCAAGAGGACAAACCGTAAATGAAGCAGCACTTATAGATGCTCTTAAAAGTAATAAAATATTTGGAGCAGGGTTAGATGTATATGAAAAAGAACCGATCAGTTTGGATAATGAATTAATTAACATGCCTAGTGTAGTGACACTTCCACACATTGGAACTGCTACTCAAAAAACGCAGTTTGATATGGCTATGGTTGCTGCTAAGAATCTTGTTGAAGCCGTATGTGGAAAGTCACCTGAGAATGTTGTGAAAGAATTAAGAGACTGTTGATAATTAACCGAAGAACTAAAGGAGAATAATATGAATGGTAACATTATACAAAAAAGAACTATAAAAAATTGGGATATTCGTTTATTATGTATTGCTCTTATACTTATTTTAATAGGAAGTATTGGTGCTTACTTTATTCAGACAGATGGGAATAAAATTGATGTTATTGGAATTAAGATACCTACTGAAAATGGTCAGTGGGTTAAAGTTGATTTATTTAAACCCAAAACAGCAACATCTAGTAATCCGGCTCCTATGGTAGTTGTAATACCAGGGTTCTCTCGAACTAAAGAAACTCAAATAAGTAATTCACTTGAACTAGCTCGTCGAGGAATAGTTACACTTGCAATTGACCCCTATAATCAAGGTGATTCAAGTACCACTTTAAGTAAAGACAGTGTTAGAGAAGAGGGATATGGTGCTATACCAATAATAAAATATATTACAGAAACTAATGTATTTAACTATGTTGATAAAGAAAGAATTGGTGTAACGGGGCATTCAGCGGGTGGAAATGCTGCCTTGCAGGTGGCAGCTTACTTTGGTGAAGAAGCAAATAGAGATAAAAAATCAAGTAAAATATCTTCTGCTTTTATTGTTGGTTATGATCTTAGTTTAACTAATAAGACGTTAAAGAATGTAGATTCTAATCTAGGATTAAGCTACGGTTATTATGATGAAGGCTCGTACAGAAATCAAAATCACAATGCTCACATGAAGAATTCACCAGAGGCGTTAGAAATGGTTAATAGTATTTTTAGTGAATCAGATAAAATCTCATCGGTTGAAACTGGTAAAATGTATGGCGATTCAGATAATAGAACATTAAGAGTGGTTTATAATGAAAAAATAGATCATATATTTCAGCCATACGATACTTCGGATGTTTCTGATATGCTAAAGTTTTTTACAACTAGCTTTCATATAAATAATACTCTTATGCCTACAAATCAAACATGGTTTATAAAAGAGATATTTAGCCTTATAGCACTTGTTGGTGCATTTTTGTTTATTGTTCCATTTGCAGGTATATTGCTGCGTACAAAAATATTCAGTTCACTTGTAGAGAATATTCCTAAACCAATTTCATATACCAAGAAAGAGAAGATAATTTTTGCAGGTACATTTATTGCTGCTATTTTAATTGCGTTTATTTCATATAATTCAATTCCAAAAATATCATATCTTCTGTTTAGAAATGCTAGTAAAGGAATAAATACTTTGTGGTTTCCAGAAGAGGCTAATAATCCTATTCTACTTTGGACTCTATTCAACGGGATTGTTGGATTAATTATTTTTGCTTTTACATATAAACTTCATTGGAAGAAAAATGAAATATGGAATATAAAAACAGATTTAAAGAAATTAGTAAAAACTATTGTATTAGCTATATGTATATTTAGTACATTTTACGGATTAGTAGAAATAACTTACAAATTTTTTCATACGGATTTTAGATTTGTATTAATAGCTGTAAGACCACTTAATACTACTATTTTATTAGTTTCACTTATGTATTTGCCATTTTTCTTTATCTTTTTCCTTTATAATTCAATCCGCGTAAACTATGCCAGTCGCTTTGGTGGACAAAAAGAGTGGATAAGTATACTTATATGTGCTTTGGAAAATTGTTTAGGATTACTTATGATTTTGATTATTCAGTATGTACATCTTGCAGCTACTGGAAAAGTATTTTGGACTACAAATTGGTTGTTTGTAGGTCAACTTTTTGGTTTTATACCATTAATGTTTATTATTCCGTATTTCAACCGTCATTTCTTTAGAAAAACAGGAAATCCGTATCTTGGGGCAATGGTAACTTGCCTAATATTAGTTATGGTTATGCTTAATAATAGTATTATTCATGTACCACTCTAAGTTATATGACAAGAACATTTTAAGACTTTATTGCAAAATCTGTATCTACAGATAAATCTGGATTAGCTTCAGAGGGACTTAATATTATTGAAAATATCGTTACTGTATTTGAAGAAAGTGTTTACTCTTAATATCAGATTTTTAACTGACTATAAAATTATTACAGGATGTGATTAAATATTATGAAAACAATTGAAAAAATGATTCAACAAAAAGCTTATGAGCTTGGATATGAAAAGTGTGGTATTATTCCTATTAGCTTAATGAAGGGATATATCGAAAAATTTGAGGAGCGTATGGAAAAAATTCCTCAATCAAGACCTTTTTACGAAATGCAACATCGTTTAATGGATATATTTGAAATATATCCATGGGCAAAGTCGGTTGTAGTAGTTACGGCTGTATATGGTAAATATAAGATCCCGGAAAAATTGAAGGGAAATATTGCTAAGGCTTATTTGGTTGATACACGTGTAGATAAAAATACAAAAGAATATCAGAATAACCGTGAATTGGATAAATATATGAAAGAGCTTGGTTTAAAAGTAGAAACTGACCAGAAATTTGGAGTGGTTGGAATGCGCTGGGCAGCTAAGGAAGCTGGAATTGGAATAATTAGAAGAAATAATTTTTTGTATACTGAATCGGGTTCGTGGGTTCATTTAGACGCTTGGGTTACAGATCAAGAAATGGAATTAAAGGAAACTAACAATGTTCCAGAGTGTCCTAAAGGATGCAGGCGATGCATTGAGAGCTGCCCAACTAAATCTCTTTCTGAACCATATACAATGCTGCCTAATACTTGCATTTCATTTCTAACTACATTTGGAGGCCGTAATCTTCATCAGGAACCATTAAGAAAAACTTTCGGAAATTGCATTTATGGATGTGATATTTGTCAAGATGTATGTCCTATGAATAAAGGAAAGTGGAAAGAATCTGAGGAATTTTTGGGTCTTGAAGAATTAGCTTCTCAATTGACTCCTGAAAATATTTTGAGTATGGAAGAAAGTTTTTATCGTGAGAATGTTCAACCTAAATTTTTCTATCTTTCACCAGATGAACTTTGGAAATGGAAGGTTAACGCACTGAATTATATGAGTAATAACTATAAGGAAGAGTATAAACCTTATATTATAAATGCTTGTAACAGTGAATATGAAAAAGTTCGCGAAATAGCATTGCTTATTTGTAAAGAACTAAAGAGGGGACTATAAAAAAGCATTATTCCATCTCCCATCTTACTCATTATTTCTAGAGTGTTTAGATCTTGATGAGAGAGTAATTTGTATAAAGTTTGATAAAGAAAGTTTTGAAAATGATAACGGAGAAATTCAAGAAGAAATTTGCAATAGGATAATACAATATGATCAGGTTTAGTATATATCTTGATTATTTAATATTTAATTAATCTAAAAAAATATCTATGTATATAGAGACTAAACCCAGGGTTAGAATACGTGTACAAAAATATCCTGAATTTAAGGATTGAGTATACGAACATGTCATCATGAGATGATAAAAGCTACGGCGAGTAATTTTATTAATTTAAATTGCAGATGTGTAAATTACATAATTAAAATATTAGTAATATCAGATTGAAGGACTTTATAATAAAATTAATTGTCCGCGCAGACGATTTGGGATTAACAGATGGAGTGAATAACGGTATATTCAAATTAATTAAAGATGAAATTGTTACAAGCACAGGCTATTTTATACATTTGAATGAATTATAATAATAGATAAATCATATACCTTGTTTTCAGATCGTATTTTTCATTACTAGGATATAGTGGCAGCATTAAGAAATAGATTTATGATAAGCACTGTAGACATTTTAGTGAAGAATATTATATGAAAGACTATGGGTCACAACCGCTAGTTGTTAATATTAATAAGGCCGCTAAGCTGTTATTAAAATGGGAATGAGTAAAGATAATCTAGCGTTTCAAGTAAATGCACGTGATGATTTTGCAATTATGATACCTGATTATACGTGGTATAATATTATAAATACTGGTAATAAGCCGCTTAAAGTATACTCTATATATGCACCACCCCAGCATCATCATGGAGTAGTTCATGTGACTAAACCAGCATCTGAATAAGTTTTAGTAAAAATCATAGGTAATTACTATAGTCTACCTGTATGTGAATTTATGGCATGGGGTAGGCTTTTTTTATCTGCAGGTATTTATTCCATGTGCTTTTAATCCAGATGCTATTTAACTATAGTTTGATTTTTTAAAGTTACATTTTTCCTGTTTCAATTGTTATAAGTGAAAGATAATGTTACATAGAGAAATGAATTATATTAACGTGAGTGGGGTACGTATAATACACTCTATCATTAAAGATAAGTTATGAGGTAAGAACATGTATATTCATTATGGATTATGAATAAAAGAAATTTATGTTACTATACTAAACTTAGAAGGAGTATTATAATAATTATAAGATAATGATTATCTGTAAAAGTTTGGTATTATATATTAAATTAAAGAACAGTATATAGTTACTTATCGCTAAAATTAAAGGAGGGAACTTATGAAAAAGAAATTAGGGATTACAATTATTCTATTAAGCATGGCAATAACCTGGATAACATGGTTATTTATTGAACCAACAAGAGAAATTTCAGCTATGACTGGATATTCACAATTATTAGCATCATTTTCTTTAATTGCATTTGCATTTATTAATTTTATTTCTACTAGACACAAGATTTTGGATAATTTATTTGATGGTTTAGATAGATCATATATTTATCACAAGTTATTAAGTATATCCGCACTTATTTTAGTTATTTGCCATAATATCACAATGGATATTGGAAAAAGAGCTGAAAGAGTAGCTGGTATAAAAAGAATAAAAGATCCTTACGCTATGTTTGGAACATTTAGTATGTATTTATTTATAGCTCTCATAATTATAGCAATTGTTGCAAAAAAACTAAATTATGAAAGATGGAAGACTATTCACAAATTTATGATTATCCCATATGCATTTGGAATTTATCATTATTATGGAAGTGCAACTTATGCTGTATTTTCAATCAAACCATATGCTATATGGATGGACATTATAAATTTAATAGGACTAATATCTGTAGCTTATAGTATATTCTTTTATGAAAAACTTTCCTTTAAATACAAATATAAAGTACAGAAGTTAGAGAGTGTAGCTAATGGAACTCTAGAGATAACGGGAGCTGCACTTGGAAATGATATGGAATTTAAGCCTGGTCAATTTGCTTTCTTAAAGATATTAGATAAGGATAATAAGTTTTTATCTCATCCATTTACCATAAGTCAGGCACCAAAAAAAGGATATATACAGTTCACAATTAAAGCGCTGGGAGATGATACTAAGGCATTATATGATAATCTTAAAGTAGGAAGTGAATTTTCAGTATCAGGGCCACACGGTAAGTTTGATTATAAAGCAGGAGCGAAAAATCAAATATGGATTGCAGGTGGAATAGGTGTAACACCGTTTAGAAGCTTTGCTCAGTCTAATATAGATGAGAATTTTTCAATAGACTTTTTCTATGCATATAATAATGAAGCAGAGGGAGCCTATACAGATGAATTGCAGGCTTTAAGTAAGGAAAACTTAAGAATACACCTATTTAACTCAAAGGAAAAAGGATTTTTATCAGTAGAAGAGATAAGTAATTTTATAAATATAAAAGATGACATAGATGTCTATTTTTGTGGACCTAAACCAATGAGAGAAAATCTAAAAAAGCAATTTAAAGACAGCAAGTTTAAGATTTTAAATTTTAATTATGAACATTTTCAATTTAAATAATAGCAAATAAAGCGATGTAGTTAATACATCGCTTTATTTGTTTTAAGATAAATAGACTCTTGTAATCTTTTGATTGTGCCTTAGTATAAGTACTATAAAAATTTCATAATACTATTTTGTAACAGTAATTTAGTTCTTGAATAATATAACTATATAGATTACTGTATATTTAGTTGTGTTAAAAGTAAATTAAGTAACTAAGTTATATTGACAATGCATAGACGATGTTCTATATTGAATATATAGACATATATCTATATAGGAAAGGTATGAATGAAGATGGATTATGAAGAAAATGCAAAAATTTTCAAAGCACTATGCGATCCAAGCAGATTAAAAATAATTGATATATTATCCTGTGGTGAAAGATGTGCATGTGATATTTTAGAATATTTTGATTTTACTCAACCAACCCTTTCACATCACATGAAAGTATTAAGTGAATGTGGTCTTGTAGAAGTTAGAAAAGAAGGGCTTTGGAATTATTACAGCTTAAATATTAACAATTGTAATAAGCTAACATTGTTTATGATGAATCTTGTGACAGAGACGAAAGATTGCATTTGTAAGAATAAATCAAATTGTACTTGTAAATAAGAATTAAATTATATTTATACTATAAAGGAGTTAATGAAAATGAAAAAAATGATAATATTTGATCCAGCAATGTGCTGTTCAACAGGTGTTTGTGGACCATCTGTAGATAAAGAATTATTGAGAGTTGCAACTGTCTTAAATACTTTAAAAAACAAAGGGATAGTAATTGAGAGATACAATTTAACTAGTAATCCACAGATATTTGTAAGTAATAAAATAATAAATAAAATTTTAAATACTAAGGGAGTCGAAGCTTTACCTATAATTATGGTTGATGGAGTTGTAGTTAAAGAGGGCAAGTATCCGACTAATGAGGAGTTCTGTAGTTTGCTTGGCATACCTTCAGATACTTTAAAGCTTAATATAAAGAAAGCTAGCATAAAGAAATCAACCAAAAGTTGTGGATGTAAGGATGGATGTTGCTAGAAAGAGGAGGAAAATTATGTTTAAAGCATTTGATATAAAAGAAGTAAACTTAACTAAGTATTTATTTTTTACCGGAAAAGGTGGGGTTGGTAAAACTTCAACAGCTTGCGCTGTAGCTTTAAATTTAGCAGATCAAGGGAAAAATATTATGCTTGTAAGTACTGATCCTGCTTCTAACCTTCAAGATGTATTTAATACGGAATTAAATAACAAAGGTGTTCAAATAAAAGAAGTTCCAAACTTAACTGTAGCAAATTTTGAACCAGATGTTGCTGCTGCTGAATATAGGGAAAGTGTAATAGCTCCATACAGGGGTAAATTACCGCAATCGGTTATAGATAACATGGAAGAGCAATTATCAGGTTCGTGTACTGTAGAGATTGCAGCTTTTAATGAATTTTCTGGGATGATAACTGATGAAAAAGCGTTTAATGAATATGATCATATCATTTTTGACACAGCACCAACAGGTCACACTTTGAGAATGTTACAATTACCTTCAGCTTGGAGCAATTTTATAAGTGAAAGTACTCATGGAGCATCATGTTTAGGCCAGCTTGCTGGACTTGAAGAAAAGAAAGAAGTATACAAAAAAGCAGTACAAACTTTAGCTGATAAGGATAAAACAATTCTTGTGCTCGTATCTCGTCCTGAAAATTCTCCATTAAAAGAAGCTGAAAGAGCTTCCAGTGAACTTCAAGAAATAGGAGTGAATAACCAAATATTAATTATTAATAGTGTACTTCAAAATCATGATGATGAACTTTCAACAGCTATTTATGAAAAACAACAAAAGGCTCTTCAAAATATGCCAGCTAAATTTAAAAATATAGAAACTTTTGAAATTCCTTTAAGACCTTATAATATAACTGGACTCGATAATGTAAGAGCTCTACTAAAAGAAGATCATATTAAAATTAGTGAAGATACGTTAAATACTATTGATATGCTAAAACTTAAAAATGTCATAGAAGATCTTTATAATAGCAACAAAAAGGTTATATTTACAATGGGTAAAGGGGGAGTTGGTAAAACAACTATTGCTTCAGCTATAGCATTAGGCTTAGCTAAAAGAGGTAAGAAAGTTCACTTAACAACTACTGATCCAGCAGCTCATTTAAAATTTGTGATAGATGAAAGTTATGGAATTTCTTTAAGCAATATTGATGAAAAAGAAGAACTTGAGAAGTACAGACAAGAAGTATTAGCCAAGGCAAGAGAGAACAATATGAGTGATGAAGATATTGAGTATATTGAAGAAGATTTAAGGTCACCTTGTACTCAGGAAATAGCAGTATTTAGAGCATTTGCTGAAATTGTTGAAAAGTCAGAAAATGAGGTTGTGGTGATAGATACAGCACCAACAGGGCATACTTTATTACTTTTAGATTCAACAGAAAGTTATAATAAAGAAATCTCTAGATCAGAAGGAGATATACCAGAATCAGTTATAAAGTTATTGCCTAGATTAAGAAATGAAAAAGAAACAGAAGTAGTTATAGTAACTTTAGCTGAGACTACTCCAGTTTATGAAGCTATGAGACTTAAAAATGATTTAGATAGAGCGAAAATTCATAGCAAATGGTGGGTAATAAACTCAAGTCTTTATGCGACCAATACGACTAATGAAATTCTAAAGGCAAAAGCAAACAATGAAATTCAATGGATAAATAAAGTTGATGAAATTTCAAATGGAAACTTTGCAGTTATTGAATGGAGAGCAGAAGATATAAAAGAAAATAATTTGATTAATTTAATTAAATAAACTTTTCAAGGAGAGATAAAAAATATGAAAACAAAAGTAGCATTTATATGTGTACACAATTCATGCAGGTCACAAATGGCAGAAGCACTAGGAAAACTTTATGAAAGTTCAGTATTTGAAAGTTATTCAGCGGGAACAGAAACAAAACCTCAAATAAATCAAGATGCAGTAAGAATTATAAAGGATTTATATAATATTGACATGAATGAAACACAAAAATCTAAACTTTTAAGTGACATTCCAGAGGTAGATATTGTAGTAACAATGGGGTGTAATGTTCAGTGCCCATTTTTACCATCTAAGCATAGAGAAGACTGGGGATTGGATGATCCAACTGGTAAAAGTGATGAAGAATTTATACTAACAGCTAAAAAGATAGAGGAAAAAATAAAAGATTTAGCAAAGAGAATTAAAGATAATGAGATTAATTTAGATTAATAAAGTAAATTAGGGGGAGATTTAAAATTGACTAATAAATCATCGAGACTGTCATTTTTAGACAGATACTTAACGCTGTGGATATTTGCAGCAATGGCACTAGGAATAATACTCGGATGGGGAGTGCCATCATTATCAGAGGGACTCGCAAGTCTATCTGTTGGAACGACATCAATACCTATAGCTATAGGACTTATTGTTATGATGTATCCACCACTTGCAAAAGTAAATTACAAGGAACTTGGAAAAGTATTTAAAAATCCAAAAGTTCTTGGATTGTCATTAGTACAAAATTGGTTTATAGGGCCAGTTTTAATGTTTATTCTAGCATTTGTATTTTTAAAATCAGATTCAGAATTAATGACTGGACTTATTCTTATTGGTCTTGCTAGATGTATAGCTATGGTAATTCTTTGGAACAGCTTAGCAGATGGAGATAGTGAATATGCAGCAGCATTAGTAGCATTTAATTCTATATTTCAAGTAGTATTTTATTCGGTATTTGCTTATTTCTTTATTACTGTGTTACCACCTGTGTTTGGACTTACAGGATATGAAGTTCATATTTCTATGGGACAAGTAGCAACATCTGTTGCAATTTATCTAGGTATACCATTCTTGCTTGGAATGCTTACTAGGCTAATATTAGAACCTATGAAGGGAACAGAATGGTACGTAAAAAAATTTGTTCCTAAGATTAGTCCATTAGCTTTAATAGCTTTATTATTTACAATAGTAGTAATGTTCATGTTTAAGGGCAAATATATTGTAGAGTTACCTATGGATGTTATTAAAGTAGCAATACCTCTTGTAATATATTTTATAGTAATGTTTTCTATATCATTCTATATAAGTTACAAATTAGGTATAAATTATCACCAAACTACTACGTTATCATTTACAGCTGCAAGTAATAACTTTGAACTCGCAATAGCTGTTGCAGTAGCAGTATTTGGGATTCAATCAAGAGTAGCATTTGCTGCAGTAATAGGACCGCTAATTGAAGTGCCAGTAATGATTGGACTTGTAAATGTAGCATTACACTGGGGAAGAAAGTATTTTTCATATTCTAAGGAAGAAAATGCATAAAGTATAAAATTTTATATTTAATTTAGTTTTTAATTAAATTAACTTCATAAAGATATAAAAAGTCATATTCAAAATATATAATCTTATTTTTAAATTAATTTAAACATATAGAAATTAATAATTTAAAAGGAGATTGAAAATATGAAGTATTATTTTATGACTTATAGTGCAGAAGTTAAACTTAGTGGTAATAGAATTTATTGGAGCAAAGCTATAAATATTGATCCTATAGATTATTTTATAAAAGTAAAAGAAGAAGAGGAAATAAAACAACCAATTAATCATTATAAAAATTTTGTATTAAACTTTTTTACTGAAATAACTGAAGAACAATATTTAAAATTGAATAGATAACTTGGATATGAATTTAAAATATTTATAACTATAATAATATTGGTGAAAGCATCTATCATGAAAAAGGATAGATGTTTTTTTACTTTGTTTTGTGCATAATTATGCAAAAATGATAAAAATAGATTGTTTACAATATGTGCTAAAAACAGTATTGTTAAATAAAAATACGAAATACATTTAAAAGTATTGAATAAATATTCTATTTATTGCATAATTATTATGAGGAGAAAGTTGAAAAAATTAAGTGGTTGAGTTATAAGATATTTCTTTTTTATAGCTAGCTATAATTCCGCTTAGTTCTAGTAAAATAATCGCCATTTTAATAAATAAGAAAGGTTCTGATATTAATGGAGAATAAATTAAATAGTACAAAAGAATTTCTTGAAGAGGCAAATAAATCAATTTTATTTACTACAAAACGTCCAGATATTGTAATGGAACGTGGAGAAGGTGTTTATTTATGGAATACGGAAGGAAAATCCTATCTTGATTTTATGGGGGGATGGGCAGTAACGGCATTAGGACATTGCCCAAAGGTTCTTACAGAAGCATTAATTAATCAAAGTAAAATACTAATCAATGCTAGTCCTTCATACTATAATAAGCCAATGATCGAATTTTCAAAACTTCTTACTGATAATTCTTGTTTTGATAGAGTATTTTTTACTAACAGTGGATCTGAGGCAAATGAAGGGGCAATAAAATTAGCAAGAAAATATGGAGCAAAATTTCTTAATGGTGCCTATGAGATAATAACTGCTGTTAACAGTTTTCATGGAAGAACTCTTGCCACAATGTCTGCCACTGGTAAAAAGATTTGGGAGGATTTATATGAACCTAAGGTACCAGGTTTTAAGCATGTACCATTAAATGATTTGGAAGCTATAAAAACAGCTATAACTCCAAATACATGTGCAATCATGTTTGAACCTATACAAGGTGAAGGTGGAGTTAATGAACTTGATAAAAATTACATTAAGGCTTTGAGTAATATATGTAAAGAACATAAAATTTTATTAATCTTTGATGAAGTACAAACTGGACTTGGCAGAACGGGCAGTCTGTTTGCTTATGAGCATTATGGAATTGAGCCAGATATAATGACTTTGGCAAAAGGAATAGGTGGGGGATATCCTTTATCCGCTTTATTAGTTAAAGAAGAATTTAATATATTTGAGCCAGGTGATCAAGGAGGAACATATTCAGCTCAACCGCTTGGGATGGCTGCTGGACTAGCTGTAGTCGGGGAAATTATAAACAAAAATTTAGCACACAATGCTAACATACAGGGAGAGTATATAATAAAAAGATTAAATAAAATAAAAGATAAATATAAATTAACTAATATAAGAGGAAAGGGCTTACTTTTAGCCTTTGATATTCCAGAAGATAAGGGAAGTGAAATTGTTGAAGAATGTTTAAATGCAGGGCTCTTAATAAATTCACCAAGACCATCAATAATTCGCTTAATGCCTCCTTTAATAATAACTGAAAATGATACTGATAAGATGCTTAATATTCTTTGTAGCGTATTAGATAAAGTATTAGTGCAATAAGTATAATTTAAAAAATACAATTAAAGAATTTATTAACCAATAGAGATGTATTAAAAAATATGCTAAACAAGAAAAAATAAGACTTAAAAATATTTAAACTAATAATAGATAATCAAGTTAAAATTTTACTTTGATTATCTATTATTAATTTTGTTTATGAATTTATAATTAGTTGATTCCAACTGTTTTGCTTCTACGTTCCATTAAAACAGTATCGTGCCAGATACCATTATCCATCTTAGCAACTTTTTCTCTTATGCCTATTTCTCTAAAACCGCATTTTTTATGCAGCTCTATGCTAGAAGTATTTTCTCTAATTATTCCAGATTGTAAAGTCCAAAAATTATTTTCTTCTGAGAGTTTAATTAAATTAGTTAGTAGAGCTTTACCTATTCCAAGTCCTCTGTAATTTTTACCAATGTAAATACTAACTTCAGCTACACCAGAATAAACAGCTCTGCTTGAAGTAGCACTTAAAGCAGTAAAGCCAAGGACTTTTTTATCTGATTTAGCAACTAATCTACAAGATTTAATATGTCCGCTATTCCACTCATCATAAGTTGGGATAGAGTTTTGAAAGGTGGCTATACCTGTATTGATTCCTTCAAGATATATTTTTGAAACTTCTTCCCAATCAGATTCTTTCATTTCTTCAATTGTATAATTCATAATGACTTTCTCCTTTATAAAAATAATTAAATTTTTTCTCCATATGCGACGAAAATGCTAATGCTAGCTTTCTCACATCCACATTTTGAATCAGTACAACAGTTGCTTCCTACACAATTTACAGTTACATTCTTAAGCCCGGCATCTTCAAACCACTTTATAATATTATTTCTATCAAACCCCATCCAAACATCATATTGCTCAGTTTTCAAAAATTCGAAGTTATGCTTATCTAAGTCGGTAATTACAAGTTTTCCTCCAGATTTTAAGATTCTTTGCATTTCTTTTATTACTAAACTTGGATTTTCAACATGATGCAAAAACATATTTGCAAACACATAATCTACTGAGTTATCTTCAATAGGTAATTCTTCACCGACTCCTTGAATGCATTTAAGATCTTTGTAATTTGAAAACTTGGTTTTTAATAAATTAAGCATTTCTTCTGATTGGTCAACAGCAATAACTTTAACATTTTTATTTATTAAACCTTCTGTTATAAATCCAGTACCAGCTCCTATATCTGCAGCTACTTTTCTTTCTTGAACGTCAGCAGTTTTATAGGCTACCAATCTTACTTCATCCGAAAAAAAGTCATTTCTCATATTGTCCCAATTAGATGCTACTTCATCAAAATATTCTTTACTTTCTTTCATTATTAACCCTCCAATATTTTTATTAGGAAAGAGTTCTTATAAGTAAAAATAAAAATGCGTAAATTGAACGTCTTCTCTGGTTTATTTATTTTCATTATTATTTAAATCTTTATTGCAGCAGTTAGATGTATTTTCATTTTTTGTTAGTGCTTCAATAATAATATTTAATCCATTAAAAACAGTTAACTGATCTTCTAAAGAGATTTGATTAAAGATATTTTTAAATTTGTCATCCATTTTGTTTTCAATATCTTTGAATAGTTTTAATCCTTTTTCTGTTAATTTAATATCTACACTTCGTCTATCTGTTTCTGATGGAGTTCTAAATACAAATTCTTTTTTTACAAGACTGTCTACAGTCCTACTCATAGTACTAATGTCTAGATCAATTAAGTTAGCCAAATCTTTTAATGAAATATTTTCAGCACGTCCTATCTCAACTAATGCATGACATTGAGCTAAAGTAACTTCTAAACAGCAACTATCTTGTTTATTTAATAATCCCAGTTTTCGCTCTAGTATTCTTATTAATTCTCTAAAATTTTTACTATCTGCAGCATTCAAAAATATCACTCCTTAGGAAAATAATAGCATAATTAATTGCAAGATACAACTATTGTACTTGGAAAGTAATTTCAAAATTATATTAGATAAGTTATAAAATAGTAGTGATATGATTAAATCCGCTTAAGAAATCCAATCACTAAAAATAATATAAAGAGATATTTAATCATAAAGAAAATTAACCAATAGTTAATTTTTGTGAATAAAAAATGAAAATACTTCAATTGTTAAAATTATGTAGCTTTGATATGATTTAATTAACGAAGGCCGAAGTTAATTAAATGTATAGATAAGCGAAGGAGTTCATTTTATGAGAATAGGTGAAGTTATTAGAAAATGTAGAAAAGAAGAAAATCTTACTCAAGAGCAAGTTGCTAATTATTTAAATATTAGTGCACCAGCAGTTAATAAGTGGGAAAATGAAATATCATATCCAGATATAACGCTTCTATCACCTCTTGCACGCATTTTAAAAATTGATGTCAATACTTTATTAGCATTCAATGAGGAGTTAACAGTTACAGAAGTAAATAAACTTGGAAGAGATGTTAGCGAAATGGTATCAAAAGATGGATACCAAAAGGCTTTTGAGAGAGGAAGTGATTTAATTAAGCAATATTCAAATTGTGATGAGTTAATATTAAGAATATCATCAATATTAAGATTATTTTTAGTTACATCATATGTAGAGGAAAAAGACAAATATGAAGGAAAAATTATTGCTTGGATGGAATTAGTAGCAGCAGGCAGCAATGAAAAAGCAGCATCTATGGCCAAAATATCATTGGCTGCAATATATAGAGATAGAAAAGAGTATGAAAAGGCTCAAGAAATATTAGATAAAATCCCGGAGTTTGAGTTAGACGTAGAGAAAAAAATACAACAGGTACTAATACTTGAAAGCAGTGAAAAAATTGAGGAAGCCTATGGAGTCTGTGAGGACATATTATTTAAGGATGCGCTAGAAACAACAGGAGCTTTATTTTTAATAATAAGGATGTTAGTAAAAGAAAATAAATTTAGTGAAGCAGAAGAATATACAGAGCGCGCTAAAAAGTTGGTTGAAGCATTTGATTTAGGTGAATACCAAAAATATAGCTTTGATTTATATTTAGCCAAGGAAAGCCAGAATAAAGAAAAAACTATAGAGTTGATTATAAATATGGTAAATACAGCAGACAGCATGGATCATTTAAAGTCAAGGTTATATAGGCATAGAAAGTGGAAGTCTCTTAAGGGTTGGGGCAAAGATAAATATGAAAGTTTAGCTAAAATGAGAATTAAAAAAGATAAAACTCTTGATTTTGTAAAAAATGATCCTAGAATAAAGTTTTTATTGGAATGACAGTAAATGGTTAATCATAAAGATATCATCAATACATAAAAATGAAGTGAAAAAACTAATATATAATAATTATGTAAACTGAATAATAAATAGAGATAAACTAATCAGTTATAATGAATTAATAAAAATAAATAATAAATTGTAAAATTACATTATTCAAGAGATTTAATCTGCAATTTTTTTATACTTTATACTGGAGGAAGATGGCAGTTAATATAAATAATATTTTGCCATATTACTGTCACAAATCTCAAGTATTATATAAATATAAAGTAGTTAAACATTATTTATCC
>NZ_LZZL01000049.1:0-45743 GCF_002006495.1 Clostridium sp. BL-8 | reverse complement strand
TATTAAATTTATTAATAATATTTTCTATAAATATTATTATACAATAAATAATGACTATATTAACGAAGAAATCTAATACATTAATATTTATTCCATAATTTCCATGAAACAAATTATAAAACAATCTAAAATTATTAATATTTTCTTGATATATAATTAAATAGCTACACGGAAACCCAAACGATAGCCCTTGGTCTTGAAGTATATTTCCTGATAGAAGAAATGAAATAAATATAACTATAAATACAGCCAATTTAAGCTCCCAAGTATTTATTCTTCTAATACCATTATTGCCAGAACCTAAACGCTTAATTATTTTTTGCATAACTCCTCCTCTTATATCCTTCCAATTCTATTTCCTTATTATAACATAAAATTAAAATCAGTAATAAAATCTTTAAACATATCTAAGAAATAATTATATATAGTATGTTTCAATTAGTTTCATTTATTTTTCATTTGATATTTACTTAGCCCACAGACATTCCAAATGTAATTTCATTATTGGAATATATATTAAATAAAAAACTATAATACTTATACAACTACATTTCCTTAACTCTGATAAGCCATTCTTTTACTAGTGAATTAAATAAATCTTCCTGTTCTATTTGCAGATTATGTCCAGCCCTATCTAATACTGCAAAAGCTGCTCGAGGAAAACTATCTAATAATTTCCACGCATCTTTGTAACCTACACAATCATCTTGTCTTCCCAATAAAATTACTGAAGGTTTATCATAAATTATACTTAACCTATCTACATCAAATGAAAATCCATATCCACCATTTTTCATAATATTTTGTAAAAATTCACTGTTTGCAATTTCTACTCCACACATTATTTCTTCCTTATATCGTTTATATATTTTTTCATTTTGAACCACTACATTATTCTCAAAATCTTCCGCTTCTTCTGATGTTAATCTTGATAATAATTCTGAATCTTTTACTAAAACAACATGTTCAGGCACATTTCTATCTTTATATTCTGGTATTATAAGTGGACAAATTAATGCCACACCATCAATTCTATCCTGCATTTTATAAATTATGCCTCTAGAGATATATCCTCCATAAGATTCCCCTACTAATAAAAACTTTTCGTTAGGCACAGCCTTCTCAATAAATTCAATTACTACATCAAGCATAATATCAGAATTTGAAATCCAATCAGCACTTTCTGATTTACCCATGCCTGGTAAATCAACATATATTCTTTTGTAGTTATTTTCGTCTTTAAATAAAGGTTCCATACACCCAGTCATTAATCTATGATCTGGATAATACCCATGTATCATAATAATTGGTTTTCCTTCTCCTATTACTTCATAATTTATGTATATATCTCTTATCTTGCACTTCATAATCTTGCCTCCAATCTCATCTCTTATAATTTATTATAATACTGCTTATGTGGAATTAATAGGTAATAATAATTTCTATATTATTTGTTACACAAAAAGAGCTATCACTAAATTAAAATAGCAATAACTCTTTTATACTCTTATTCATCCTTTGAATATATAATTTTTCTTATACTTTCCAAAGAAAGAAAAAACTCTTCGGATAATTCTTGAATTTTATAACCAGATTTATGTTTATTTTTTATTTCAGCATTTCTATTTCTTATATACATCCTACTTCCTGAATTTTCGCCCCACTTTTTTCTCTTTTCTGCTTGAGTAGGAACATATATATATTCACCTTGAATATATTTTTGAATTTCCTTAACCAAATCATCTGGTAAAATCATTTCAGCTTTTCTATATTTCACAAAGCTCAGCTCCTTAAATTAATATTTCAAATTTAAGATACAAAGCCTGTACTCTATGATAAACAACATAGAATTATAAATATTTTATTTACAACTGCCTTTGTGCAAATTATCATACATTCTGATTACAGACTTTGCACAAAATCTTTTGAGTTCTTCGCGTTCTAAAAGCTCAAACCTCATATTTTAACACCTCCAGTAAATTAAAACATTAAAATGAGTATTGCTTATTAGCAAAATTATATCGGAATATAATTCCTTTATATTAATATTCATTTAAATTAACTACATTTATTTATACTTTATAATAATACTTTTCTCGCAATTTCAACTGATTCTTTTGCATCTTTTGCATAGAAATCAGCTCCTATTCTTTCTGCCGTATCTTTTGTAAGTACCGCCCCTCCAACAAATATTTTTCCATTGTAGCCATCTTCCCTTAGTGCTTTTATTGTTTCTTCCATACTCTTAAGAGTTGTAGTCATAAGTGCACTTAATCCAATTAAAGAAACTTCATGGTTTTTAGCTTCTTCTACAACAGTTTTAATTGGAACATCTTTTCCTAAATCTATCATTTCATAGCCATAGTTTTCCAAAATAACTTTTACTATATTCTTTCCAATATCGTGAATGTCACCTTTTACTGTTGCCACTATAATTTTTCCTTTTGAGATACTCTTCGTATTACTTTTTACTATTTCTTCCTTTAAAATACTGAATGCATTTTTTACAGTTTCGGCTGATTGTATTAACTGCGGTAAAAATAATTCACCTTTTTCATATTTACTTCCTACTTCGTCTAAAGCTGGAATCAAATATTCATTAACTATTTCAAGCTCTTTTTTGCTCTTTAAAAGCTCTATAGTAGCTTGTTTAGCTTCCTCTTTTAAACCTTTAATAACAATATACTTTAAATCATGATCTGCATTTGCATTGCTATTAGCACCTAAATTATTCTTTGCTGTTCCTTTAGCAGTAACTTCTGTTGATACTTCTACATTGGCATAATTATTTATATAGCTTTCAGCACCTTTATCATAATTATATAAAACATTGTAAGAATCAATAACTCTAGTCATTCCCTTGGCATTAGGGTTAATTATTGGTAAGTCCAAGCCGTTTGCAAGAGCTAACGCTAAAAATGTTTCATTTATCAACTCTCTATTTGGAAGTCCAAAGGATATATTCGAAACTCCAAGTACTGTTTTAACCCCTAATTTTTCTTTAACCATTCTTACAGCTTTTAGGGTTTCTTGAACCTCTTCCTGCTGCGCTGATACTGTGAGTACTAAACAATCTATAAATACATCTTCTTTTTTTATCCCATATTCTACAGCCTTATTTATTATTTTTTTTGCAATCTCAAATCTTTCTTCTGCTTTTGCTGGAATTCCTCTTTCATCTAAGGTTAATCCTACAACACTTGCTCCATATTTTTTAACTAAAGGAAGTATTTTATCTAAGACAGTATCTTCCCCATTTACAGAATTTAAAATTGGCTTTCCATTATAATATCTAAGCCCAGTTTCTATAGCTTTATGGTCAGAAGAATCAATTTGAAGAGGTGTATCTATAATACCTTGTATTTCTTTTATAACTTTATGCATCATACTTGGTTCATCAATTTCAGGAAGTCCTACATTAACATCCAAAATGTGTGCTCCAGCTTCAATTTGTGAAACGGCTTGACTTAAAATATAATCTAAATCTCCATTTTTTAATGCCTCTTTAAATATCTTCTTTCCAGTTGGATTGATTCTTTCTCCAATAATTCTAACCCCATCTATTCTTACAACTTTTGATGGTGTACAAATTGCAGCGTAGCGCTCTCTTGTAATAGGAATAATTTTTTTCTCTTTGACTGTGTTCGATAATTCCTTAATATATTCTGGAGTTGTTCCGCAACACCCTCCAATAATTCTAACACCAGAATCTATAAAACCGCATAAAGTATCTGCGAATTCTTCTTTAGTAACATCATATCTTGTCTCATTTCCTATTGATAAGGTCGGAAGTCCTGCATTTGGCTGAACCATTACTGGTATATGCGCTATACTGCAGATTTCCTCAATTACAGGTTTTAATTGTTTTGGTCCAAGAGAGCAGTTAACCCCAAGTGCATCAACTCCTAAACCTTCCAAAACAAGCACCATAGCTTCTGGGGAGCACCCTGTAAAAGTTCTAAGGTTTTCTTCAAAGGTCATAGTACAAAACACAGGTAAATCTGAGTTTTCCTTTGCTGCAAGTATTGCTGCTTTAAGCTCATATAAATCAGTCATTGTTTCAATCAGGATTATATCTACCCCTGACATAGTTCCTTGAATTACCTGGCGTCTAAAAATCTCATATGCTCTATCAAAACTTAGAGTACCCATAGGCTCTAAAAGTTCCCCTATTGGACCAATATCTAAAGCAATATATGTATTGCTGTCACCTTTAGCTCTTTTTGCAATCTTTACTGCTGCATCTACTGCATCTTCAACTTCTAAATTACAAAGCTTAAGCTTAAGTTCATTGGCACCAAAAGTATTTGTTGTTATCACATTTGCTCCACTATTAATATACTCTTTATGAATTTCCTCTATAATATCTGGCTCCTTTATATTTAAAAGTTCCGGATTTTCTCCAAGTTTTAAACCTTTTTTTTGAAGCATTGTTCCCATTGCTCCATCAAAAATTAATATGTTATCCTTTATATATTCTTTAAGCTCCACAGTTTTCTCCCTCTCTTCTAAAGCTGCAATTCTCATAGTTATTACATTCTTTGCAGCCCTTCTTTTTCTTTTTAATTCCATTATCAATTATTCCTATTATAGCCGTAACAGATTTTCTAGGAAACAACAAATTATTTTCAGATACAGTAAGTCCTATTTTCCTTTGAGCATCTAATGACCTTAAAAAATTATTTTGTACATCCAAAGGTAAATCTCCATAACCTGGACTATACCTAAAAGTTATATCCATACCTTCTTGAATAGCTTTTTCCTTTATATTGCTCTCTACTATATCGCAAACTTCTTCAACTGCAGTTGTAGCACAAGCATCTAATATAAGCGCTCTTGTTAAATTAGTTTTCTCATACAATCTAGTTTTCCTTTCAATTTCATTTCCTAAGGTTACAGCCATAAGTACGCATTGTTTCGAATTTTTTAAATGTTCCCGTATATCCTTTCCTTTCAAAATCAAATTAGTAGTAATAACTTCTACACCTTCATCGTCTTGCCTTATATCATTATAACTATACACAACTCTAGGCATAATTATCTTTTTGATTTCCTCTCTGCATTCATCAATCATTGTGCTAATGTTTTTATCTATATCCTGTCCCTTATAGCCAAGATACCTAAGAACTTCTTCCTTATTTATATCTAATTTCAAAGATTCTATAATAACGCCCCCCTTTATACAGTTTGCAATTAAATGCTGATAAGCTTTAAATTTCAATAGTTATATTAAAATTGTACTTAGATGATTTACAGTGCACAGTTTTCTATTTTTAGTTCTATTGTTTTTTGCATAATAAAAAGCCTAAAGGCATTCCTTTAGGCTTAAAAGCAATCAAAAACACCTTATCTTTCAGCTCTATTACGCTGCAGGATTTAGCACCTTATATATAAATATATCGGTTGCTGGGTTTCTTCGGGCCAGTCCCTCCACCACTCTTGATAAGTCTTATAATTAATTATTATATCTTTGAAAATCTTACTTGTAAAGATTTCATTTCTAAGTTTTAGTTACTTGTCTTATATTATTTATCTATTACTTCTTAACTAATAATAAAATTATGGATAATATACTAAAAGTTAAGCTGATTAACATTATGTATTTTACAACTTGAACAGTAGTAAGTCCTCTTTCCTCTAATCTAAAATGAATTTGACTTCTATCTGCCTGATAAACTGGTTTTCCTTCAGAAAATCTTTTAAATATAACAAATAAATTATCAAAAATCGGTACTGCTAACGCTAATATTGGTATAAACAAACTAAAAACAGTTGCCTGCTTAAATGCTCCCTCTAATGCTGTGATACTCAACATAAATCCTAAGAAATTAGCTCCAGAATCCCCCATAAACACTCTTGCAGGAAATTTATTATAATATAGAAATCCTAAAATAGTTCCCACAAGCATTATAGATACTACTGCTGAATCATTTTGATTTAATATTATTGCTGCTGCAAAAAATGTTGCTGCTGATATTAAGGATAAACCTCCTGCTAATCCATCCATTCCATCAGACCAATTAATTACAGTGGTAACTCCAAATATCCAAGTTATCGTAAGTATAAATTGTACTATTGGACTTAGCTGTATATAACTACCTGTGAAAGGATTCGTAAATCCACCCAAAAAAATACCTGCTTTAAACACTAAAATTGCAGATAACAATTGAACAACAAGCCTAGGAAATATAGCAAATTCCTTTCCCTTTGTCTTATACCAATCATCAATTAATCCTATTAATAATATCATAGTAGCTGCAACAAACACTGTTAATTGCTTGTATGGTTGATCTTCGTCTTTATAAAAAATAAAATATGATATAAAAAAGCCAATATATAAAGCTATTCCTCCACATAATGGTGTTGGCATTTTATGCTGTTTTCTTTTATTAGGCTTATCCGTAAAATGTACTTTATTAGCTAGCTTCATAAGAAAAGGCATGGTAATTAATGCTCCTAAAAGAGATACTACCATTGCTAAAATATAATTCATCTTTTCTACTCCTTAGTTAAGTCTATGAAAGTAAATTATATCCAAATGTTCCATCTTGGCTTACTTCCTATTTGATTATACTATTAAAGATATCGTATATCAATTACAAAATTATTAAGGTTATACCCTAAAACTATTTATATTTTTTATTCTGTTTTGATATCACATCCAAATTCTTCGTAGATTATATTGCTAATGGGGATTTCAAATGCTACAATTTAATAGAAACAAATGTAAATAAGGTTTTACTAAATACAGTTATATAGTTTATTATTAACTTTTATATTAAGGAGTGACTTTGATGGAAAAAATAGCGAGTTTTACAATTAATCATTTGGAATTACTTCCAGGTGTATATGTTTCAAGACAAGATAAGTTTGGGGATACAGTTCTTACAACCTTTGATATAAGAATGACTAGACCTAATTTTGAACCAGTTATGAATACAGCAGAAATGCATGCAATTGAGCATTTAGCTGCTACTTTCTTAAGAAATCATAAAGTTTATGCAGATAAAACTGTTTACTTTGGACCTATGGGATGTAGGACAGGCTTCTATTTGATTTTACATGGTGATTATAAATCAAAAGATATAGTTCCTCTTCTTACAGAATTATATAAATTTATGGCCGATTTTGAAGGTGATATTCCTGGTGCGTCTGCTAAAGATTGCGGTAACTATTTAGACATGAATCTACCAATGGCTAAATATTTAGCAAACAAATTTCTTAACGAAATTTTATTAAACATAAAAGAAGAGAATTTAAATTATCCAGCCTAAAGTAAATATAGAAAAGCATTAAACCAGCATACTAAATAAATAGTATGCTGGTTTATTTTTTTAATTTCTAAACCTTTAACTCCTTATGCATTCTTACTAAAATTTTTGTATTGGTATTAGCTTTACAACATATTCACTTAGGTACCCATTAATTCATATAATGTAATAGACTTTTAACAAACAAACCATACTTTAAAAAATTGATTAACTAAAAAGGGTGTGAATATAATGAAATATACTGACGTACCTGTACAAAAAATTGATCCATCTAAACCAGATACAATCCCAAAATTTATAGATAAACTACAAATTCCAGAAGTTGCAAAACCAGTTGACTGGATTGGAAAAGCTGCATATTATGAAATTCATATGATACAAGCATATCATAAATTTCACAGCTCATTCCCTTTTACCAGAGTTTGGGGATATGAAGGCCGTTATCCAGGGCCAACTATTGAAACTATGAAGGATAAGACCATTTATGTAAAATGGATCAATAGCCTGCCTTATAAGCATCTTCTTCCAATAGATCATACTCTTCATGGAGCTATTGATACACCTGATGTAAGAACTGTTGTTCATGTACATGGTGCCAATATAGAACCTCATAGTGATGGTTATCCAGAAGCTTGGTATACTCAGAACTATTCGATTACCGGGCCATCATTTACCAGAAAAATATATGAATATACAAATCATCAACAATCTGCTACACTATGGTATCACGATCACAGCATGGGAATAACAAGACTAAATGTATATGCTGGACTTGCTGGTTTTTATTTAATTAGGGATCCTCAGGAAAAAAGATTACATTTACCAGGAGGAATCTATGAAATACCAATGATGATACAAGACAAATCATTTAATGCTGATGGTTCATTATTTTATCCTGATACCCCTCCATTTCCTGTACCTGTTAAACCGTCAATAGTGCCAGGATTTTTAGGCAATACAATAGTAGTGAATGGTAAGGTGTGGCCTTATTTAAATGTTGAGCCTAGAAAATATAGATTTAGAATATTAAATGCTTCCAATAGACGAGATTATAACCTAAGCCTATCCAATAATTCTGAATTCTATCAAATTGGTACAGACAGTGGGCTTTTACACCACACAGCTAAAATATCTTCCTTCATCCTATATCCAGCTGAAAGAATAGATATTGTAATAGATTTTTCAAAATTTAAAGGTGAAGAAATAACTCTTCTAAATGCAAACACTGATCCTAATTTGTCAGTAATAATGAAGTTTAAAGTAACACTTCCTCTAAAATCTAAGGACACTAGTGACGTTCCAGAAGAATTATATCCTTTTACTCATATAGATGAAGAAATGGCTACAAATGTTCGTGACTTACCTTTAAATGTATCTACTGATCATTATGGCAGGCCAATGCTTTTACTAAACAATAGAATGTGGTCAGATCCTGCTACAGAAAAGCCTGAACTAGATAGCATAGAAATATGGAATTTAATTAATCCTGTTGCGAACCTTTCACATCCTATTCATGTTCACTTAGTTCAATTTAAGATACTAGACAGAAGACCTTTTGATATTCAGAAATATCAAACTGATGGTAAGATCGAATATACTGGTCCAGCTGAAGCTCCTCTACCTTTTGAACAGGGCTGGAAGGACGTTGTCAGAGCTGATGGTGGAAAAGTCACACGAATTATTATGCACTTTAAAGACCATTCAGGTGACTTTGTATGGCACTGTCACTTTCTCGAACATGAAGATCACGATATGATGAGGCCTCTTAAAGTAATAAAAGATTCCTTTTCTATAAATTAGAGCCGTATGAAATATCGTACAGTTTCATAAAACAATATAAAATTAGGAAACCATTAATAGGTTTCCTAATTTTATGCTTTCAATATATTAGTTAAACTCTTTAGCAATCGAGATATAATCAGCTTTTTCATTAAATAGATAATAAGTATTTTCCTCTAGTATCTCACCAGTTTCAATATATTTTTCAACATTAATTTTAAACTTCTCCAAATGATATTCTTTAAATGAATACTTTTCTTTTAACGTCTCTTTTATGCTCTTTTCCTCTTCTTTTTCCATATCACTTCTTATAAACTCTGGTAATCCCCTTTTTTTATAATAAATCAAATAATTGAACCTTATTATTTCTTTTACATATTTATTACTTTCTCCCAATATGTCTTCATTGAAGTCTAAAAATACTTTATAATATTCTACATTCCCTATATTCTTATTAAAATATCCTTGACTTTCAAAAAACATTCCTAAACTATAATAAAATTCAAATGGTGAATTGAACTTTTTCTCAAAATACCCAATTATATATTTGAACTTTTGTGAGTTATAATATTTATCCACCATTTCTTCAACTTTCTTAAGCTTTAATAGCTCTTCATAAGAAAGTTTATCGGTTTTTAAAATTTCATATGGTGGATATGGTGAATATTCCATCCCATATTTATCTGCATCTTCTCTCATAGAAGATCCCTTTAATAGTTTTAAGAAACCAAGTTGAATTTCTTCTGGTCTTATTTCATACATATCATTAAAAGATTTTTTAAAAGATTCATAATCTTCTCCCGGAAGTCCTGCTATTAAATCTAGATGCTGGTCTATATTTCTCAACGCTTCAATTTCTAGAACCTTTTCTTTTATATCATTAAAATTAACAAATCTATTTATATTTCTTAAAACTTCGTCATTAGTTGTTTGAACTCCAACTTCAAATCTAAATCTTCCTTTTGGAGCCTTTGATAAAAGTTCTATTTCCTGAGGCTTCAATATGTCTGCTGATATTTCAAAATGAAATTGAGTATTTGTATCTTGTTTTATTAAAAAGTCCCATATTGCCATAGCAAATTTAGAATTGCAGTTAAATGTACGATCAACAAATTTAACTAATCTGACTTTTTTATTAACAAAATACATTAACTCTTTTAAAACTCTCTCTATTTCTAAAAATCTAACTCCATGACTTGTAGACGAAAGACAATATTTACAATTAAAAGGACATCCTCTTGAAGCTTCATAATATACAATCTTATTGCTTAAATCCTCATCTTCATCATATGGAAATACTATTTCATCCATAGACATTAATGGACGCTTCTCATTAGAATAAACCTCGTCATTAATTTTATAATGTAACCCTCTAACATCTTCAAGCTTCATTTTTCCTAGTTTATATAAAATAAAATCTTTATAAGTCTTTTCACCTTCCCCTTCAATAACGTATTCTCCTACATTATTTTTTAGAAAGCTTCTTGAATCAAATGAGACTTCTGGCCCACCATAGAGAATTTCTATTTTAGGATTTACCTTTTTTATTAAATTGGAAACTCTTGAAACAAGTTCAACATTCCAAATATATGTAGAAAATGCTACAACATCTGGCTTTTCTTCAATTATTTCTTCTAATATTCTTCCTTCTCTATCATTTATAGTAAATTCCTTTATTCTTCCTTCATAATCCATATCTCTTGTAAAATTCTTTAAATATCTAACTGCTAAATTACTATGAATAAATTTAGAGTCTATTGCCGTAATCAGTACCTTCATCCTTAACTTTCTCCTCTGCTATAACTTTGGTTTCCAGTTTCCTTCCTCTAATAAAAAAAACATCTTCCCATGCTTTAGTTTCTTCTATTTTGAAGTATTTTTCAAGGATTTTTTTTAATTCTTCTATATTTGAGCTTAAAAGTATATTTAAGTTCTTAAATATAAATTCTTTTATTTTCCTATTCGGTAATATAACTCTTATTTTGTTATTGAATACTTTTCCTCTTTCCTTTTTTATGTCCCATATGAATATTTCTCCATCATCTCTTATATATGAGCTTACTTCCTTAATCAATCTTTCTTTTTCTAAACTAGTCCATATTTTATTTAGATCAAAAAAAAACGTACACGCATCATATTTTCTACTCTTTAATTCCATTTTTGTATCGCTACGTACATAATCTAAAGATAATTCTTCTTCTACTTCTTTAGAAATATTATATATAATACCGAGATTTTTATCTCCTACATCTAATATATCCCCTTCAAAAACAACATCTTCTAAATTTATTACTAATGTTTTGCCCATGCTGTTCCCTCCTACTTCATCTGAACCTTTGGTTATATTTTAACATTTTTTACATATTTTTGAACACATTATTTTTATTTTTTTAGATTCAAAAAAGATTCCTATATTTTTAGTAAAAAAGCTGCCTCAAAACAAAATTAATCTTGAGGCAGCCTATTGCTTTTCCGAATTTTTATACTAAAAATATTCAACTAAATAAATGTGTTTATGCTATTTTGTACGTTTTTTAGTATAAATCTTATATATAACTAAACCGATTATTGTAGCTAAAAGAACTCCTATAAATATCCAGATTGATTTTGGAAGGTTGAATTTGAATCTAGGTCCTTCAGACTGCAACTTATAAATACATCCAGTTCCACTATCTAAAATATAAATATCTCCATCTAAATATTTTATTCCTTTTATATTGCTATTGTCCTTTAACTTCAATAAATCATATACCATACTTTTGCTATTTATTGCCGATATAACGTTATTCTTACTATCATAATATACTTTAGTATTTTTTTCTAATATTTTTCCTTCTTTATCAATAGCTAAATATCTTATGGCACTAACATTTTTAAATTGATAAATTGGCCCTGGAACAATTTTATTTGGCGGATTTTGAATAAGATTTGATACAAGCTTATCTCCTTTAAATCTAGAAGATGTTATGGGATCCCCTCCACTAAAATCTGGCCAACCATACCATTTACCTTTATCTATTTTATAAAGATAATCAAAATCTCTATTTATAGCCCTATCCCCAACATTCTCCATTCCTCCGACAATTCCAATAAGATTTCCATCATCATCTAAATCCCATCCAGTTATATTTCTTATTCCTGATGAATATAAGGTTGATTTATTAGTGCTTAAATTTATTTCTACAACACATGCATTGGCTAAACTCTGCGCCCTTATTTTCTGTCCTTCTTCACTAGAATTTCCATAAGGCATAAAAGCACCTGTTTTCTTTTCTCCATAGTTAAAACCATTTAATGTTATATCTATTGGACTCTTATCGTATGGAACTTTATTGATTGAATAATCACTTTCATATGCTGCTATCCCTGAATTAGTAACAGTTCCTATAGACAAAAGAAGTCTTGAATTTCTTATGATCATATTTCTATCTAAATATTTGCCTTCACAAGGTATATTATCTATTACTAACTGCAGACTCTTATCACTTAAATCATATTTGTATAAACTATCCTTAGCAATAAAGTATAATTTATTATTGTAAAATAATAAATTTTCTATTTTTAACGTATTATCTTGTAATAAAGTTTCTTCTCTCCCATCTTCCTTAATCACTTTAATATAATTTTCATATGCTACATAAGTATTTTTATTATTGTCTTGATCAAAAGCTACTGAGTCATTACAATTCTTATACGCGACGCTCCAACTTATATTGTTTTTTAGCGTATTCATTTTATATTGATTTGAAAAATTAAATACTCCAAATGCTACTACAACTATTATAATTGAAATAATTAAAAATTTTAGAAACCTTTTCACTTCATTCTCCCCTTACCGCTTTAATTAGAAATCTATAAAAACTAATTAACCTTCTTCTGAATCAAACTTTTCTTAATACATAATGTATAATATCTATATTAGATTTATATTGTAAATCTAATGAAATAAGACCTTTAATTTAAAAATGTTCTTTATATGATATACTATATATATTGGTCATATATAATTTTATTGGTAAATTTACCAGTAGCTTATTGATATCCATATATGGATATCAATAAAAATACATTATATTAAATTCTACATACTCTTTACGAGTATAAAGTCATTAATATAATTCTAAATATAAATAATTTATACAAAATATAAGGAGGAATGACCTATGACAGATCCTAGAAATACTAAACTTGCTAGCAATTTAATAAATTATTCATGTGAACTTAGAGAAGGTGAAAAAGTCCTTATTGAAGCTAATGGAGTAGAAACGCCTTTAATTAAAGAGTTAATCAAAGAAGCTTATAAGGCAAATGCAATTCCTTTTGTATCAATAAAGGATAATGAATTAGAACGTGAATTGCTTATGAACGCTTCAAAAGGACAATTAGATCTCAGAGCTAAATACGAGGCTTTAAGAATGAAAGACATGGATGCCTATATAGGTGTCAGGGCTAGTAACAATTCTTCTGAACTTTCAGATGTTCCTGAAGAAAAAATGAATTTATATAATAGATACTTTAAAGCTCCAGTTCATTCAGACATAAGGGTTCCAAATACTAAATGGTGTGTCTTAAGATATCCTAATTATTCTATGGCTCAAAGCGCAGATATGAGTACAGAAGCTTTTGAGGAATTCTATTTTAATGTATGTAATTTGGATTACTCTAAAATGTCAAAGGCTATGGATTCACTAGTAGAATTAATGAACAAAACTGACAAAGTAAGATTAGTCGCTCCAGGTACAGATTTAACTTTTTCAATAAAAGATATTCCTGCGATTAAATGTGATGGTAAGGCTAACATTCCAGATGGAGAAGTTTATACTGCACCAGTTAAAAATTCAATTAATGGTACTCTAGCTTATAACACACCATCTGCTTACAATGGATTTACTTTTACTGATATTAAATTTGAATTTAAAGATGGTAAAATCATAAATGCTACTGCAAACAATTCTAAGCGATTAAATGAAATATTAAATACAGATGATGGTGCAAGATATGTTGGTGAATTTGCAATTGGTGTTAATCCTTATATTCTTCATCCTATGAAAGATACCTTATTCGATGAAAAAATAGCAGGTTCAATTCACTTTACTCCAGGTGCTTCTTATGATGAAGCTCCAAATGGAAATAGCTCTGCCATTCACTGGGACTTAGTTTTAATACAAAGGGCTGATTATGGCGGTGGTGAAATTTACTTTGATGACGTTCTAATAAGAAAAGATGGAATTTTTGTAATTGATGAACTTAAAGTACTAAACCCAGAAAACTTGAAATAGCATTTATTTCGTTAATGATTAAAAGTTATGACTTAAGATTCAAATTATGAAAAGCTTTGGCTTTTCATACATATATACGAAAAGTTTAGAAAAAAAGTCATTCCTTCTAGAGTCCGCTAGCTAAAAGGAATGACTTTATTTTAAATAATATATTTATAATTGATTGGCTAATTCTTCAAGTTTCTTAGCTGTTGTATTTAATTCTGAAATAGAGGCTGCTATTTCTTCTAATGATGCTGATTGATTTTGCGAAACATCATTTGAATTTGTTAAACTATTATTTATAGTTACTATCGAAGAAGAAATGTTCTTTATAACAGAATCAATTTTTTTAATAGATTCATTAGAAGAATTTGATAATTTCCTAATTTCTTGAGCAACAACACTGAACCCTTTTCCTGCCTCTCCTGCTCTAGCTGCTTCAATAGCAGCATTTAATCCTAGAAGATTTGTTTGTGAAGAAATCCCTTGAATGAAAGTTAATATTTCATCAGTATCTTTTGCACTTTCAGTAGCTTCTTTAGTTTCTAATAATATTTGCTCATTCATTGTTGCTAATTCCTGTACTCCTTTAGAAATATCATTTATCCCAATTGATATCTGCGAAAGTGATTCTGATAATTTTTGTGTAATATCAATTAAATCATTTTTCTTTTCTAAGCTCTTACCTACTACCAAAACCCCAACAACTTCATTTTCTTCTTTTATAGGAATTGCATATGACTTAAATGCTACTCCGTACACATTTTCAGGTACTATTTTTATTATCTCTTTACCTCTGCTGATTGCATCAGCAACTGCACCACCACTTGGTATAGCATCCCCCTCTTTTGCATTTAGCTTTAAATTTTCACTCATATTTGTATATAAATATTTTTTAGTATCTGCTAATGCTAAAGATGCCTCTGAATCAAAAAGCGATTCTATGTACGGCATTGCATTGTAAAAAAGATTTATCATTTCCTTCTCTGAAACTTTATCCATTATTCTTCCCCCTTACTTTTTCCAATATATCGTTAGCTTTACGTATAAATATAATTATATCTTTTTTTTAGCTAATTTGTAAATATAAATAATATTTTAAGTTATTTTCGCTTTAACTTATTTAACTTAATATTTCTATCAATTCATATTTACACTTTATGACGAATATGCTTTATAGTAATTTAAAGGAGTGAATGAGCTTTGGATAGGGATAATTTTTTAAAGAATTCTTTTTTACTTGTATCTTCCAATATAGCAACAGGTATTTTAGGTTTTATATTTTCCATATATCTTTCTAAAATATTAGGGCCAGAAGGAATGGGCTTATATAACTTGGTTATGCCTATTTACAATTTATTTATATGTCTTATGACTGCTGGAATAGTAGCTTCTATTTCCAAAATAACCGCTGTCTATGCGCAAAAAGGTGAGCATAATAATATTGTGAGGACCATCAGGGTTGTTTCATTATTTAATATAACCTGGGCCTTTCTAATAGGTATAATAGTATTTCTTTTTGCGCCAATACTTGGTAAATATGGAGTTAATGATGTTAGAACTATAAATGCTATTAAAGTCATTTGCCCAGCCATGGTTTGTATTGCAATTTCAAATATACTTAAGGGATACTTCTATGGAACTTCTAAAATTACAGTGCCGGCAATAATTGATATTTGCGAAAAAGCCATGAGGATTTTAACCGTAAGTTTGCTTATATTTTTGACAAAAGCGCACACTCTTGAGGGAATGGTAACTTTAGCTACAGTTGCATTATGTATAGGCGAATTTCAAAGTCTATTTTTTCTTTATATTTATTATAAATACTCAATAAATAAAATACCTAAATCTCATGAAAAACCTGAAGGTAGAGTTCAACTTCTTTTTGATGTAATTATCATCGCAGTTCCTCTTCTGTTAAATGGATTTTTAACTAACATTTTAGGAACACTCTCTACACTGATTGTTCCAAGACGCTTACTTGCAGCCGGTTTTAGTTATTCAGAGGCCTTAAGCATGATAGGGAAATATACTGGAATGGCGCTTAGTATAATAACAATTCCTTTAATTGTAGTTTCTACAATTAACACTCTACTAATTCCAGATCTTTCTCAAAGTCTAGTACTTGGGAAACAATATGAAGCTTCTATTAGAATAAAAAAGGTTATTAAAGTTGCATTTCTACTTGGAATAGCAACCACAATAATTTGCAATGTAATTCCAGATGCTTTAGGAAAGATGTTTTACGACAGAGTAGACTTAGGTATGTATATAAGATTTGCTTCCCTCACTGCACCAATATTTTTTCCTGCAGTAACCATGTTCGGCATATTAAATGGTCTAAATAGACAAAACATAATTCTTAGAAATTCTATGATTGAAGCCATAATTGAATTGATATGTTTATACATATTTACCGCAATTCATTCTATAAATATATTTGGATATAGCCTAACTATGCTAATAGCCTGTACAGTTGGATTTATTCTTAATATATACGAAGTTAATAAGCATATTGAACTTAACTTAAACAAATCCAACATAGCAATATATATACTACTCGGTTTCTTGACCTTCATAATTATAAACATATTCTCAAAACATATGCTTACAAGTTCGTTGATTGTAAATAATTTTATTGTAATAGGACTTGTCTTCGTAATCTTTGCATATTTAGGGACATTTGGAGAAGCAGAAGATTAATAATAAATCACACTAAAATTAAACACATCGTAACTAACAAAAGATTTAAGAAACATTGATTTTCGTTGTAAGCTTGATTTATAACTTAAAATATGCATTCAATATTTACTTAGCTTTAAGTATATATGCACAAAAATAGATACATGTTTGCAGCACGAACATTTAAAAGTCAGCTGATAAACATATATCTATTTTCGATTAATATGCACTTAAATCTAAAGCATAAATTATATATTATTTAAGTTGTTTTCTTAAAAATCTTGGCAAATAGTTAAATATTCTAGGAGATATGCTATCTAAATCGCTCTTTCTAATTCCACCTAATATAATTATTGAATATAAATAAACAAAACCTGCTATTCCAATAATTAAAATTGTGAATAATACTTTTAATAGTGAATTATCATTTGCAATATTTATTAAAATCGATGTAAAAGACTTTAATAAATATATACTCAATGCCATTATTGCCGATGCAATCAATGGTTTAACTGCACTTCTAAACAAAGGAATTTTTACTTTAAGTGCTTTTCTAAGTGCTCGCTTATTTAAAAACATAGGTATCGCAAACCATAAGAAATTTCCTACTACTACTCCTAAAATATTTATTTCTGGCATTCCAACTAATATGTAATTAGCAGCTATCTTCGCAGCTATACCGATACTAAATGTTCCAAGTACAAAATAAAGTTTATTCATACTTTGAAGTATGATAGTTTGTATTTGTACAACTGCCATAAGAACTAATACCACTGATCCCCATACCATTAATTCAAACCCTTGACTTGTTCCATACAAAAGTTCAAATACTTCCTGTGATAGACATGATAGTCCAACAGCTGCTGGTATTGTTATTATTAAAGTTATTCTAAATGCAAAAGTAGTCTTTTTTCTTATTTCCTTCTTATTCTTTAAAGTCATTGCCGCCGTTACTGCTGGCAATACGGTTGTCCCAAGTGCTGTCACAATTATAAGTGGAACAGACAATAAAGTTTTATATCTTCCAAGTACTCCGTAAAGCACTTGAGCCTGTTGTAAACTAAATCCTGCAAATGCTAACCTGCTATTAACATTTACCATATCCACCAAGCTTCCAAAGTTTTGAAGCCCAGAACTCAAAGTAATAGGTAATCCATATTTGATTAACTTTTTAATTATATGCTTTGTTCTTATTCTTTTTTTATTATTCTGATCTTCTATTGAAATCTCTTCAAATTTGCTCTTTCTATATATATATACCATATATATACATGCGACCAATGCTCCTACTGAAGTTCCTATAGTTCCTCCAGCACTACCATATTCTACACTTATATGCACTAGGAAATATGCACATAAAAGGCTGACTGCAATATTTATAATTTGTTCTAATACTTGAGATATCGCAATAGCTTTCATACTGCTTATACCTTGGAAATATCCTCTGTACGAGGATAAAATTGATGTAACAAATATGCTTGGTGCAAGCATTAGAATCCCATAAGATGCTGCAGGATTTTCGATTGCATTCCCAATTGCAAACGCAAACAGCATTAAGAATATTGTTAAAAATGCTCCAGCTAGGGCTAAAAGAGTTCTAGATACCTTAAGAGCTCTTACAGCATCATTAGGTTTTTCAAGAGCTGTAAGCTCTGCAACCACTTTTGCGATAGCTGGCTGTGTCCCAAGATTTGTAACTGCGTAAACAAATAAAAATACTTCATAACAATTTTGGTATATTCCATATCCATCAAGACCTATTATTCTTTGAAGGAGAGGTATATAAAATACTGATATTACTTTAGTTAAAAGTCCTGCTACTGAAAGAATTAAAAAGCCTTTACTACTACTCCCAACGGCTGATCTCTCTTCCATAATTACCTCCTATCTAAGTGAAAACTTAAACACATCTTGTTTTATTTTTTTTAATATTGGAGGTAATGCTACTGCTATGGTCTTATTTCTTAAATATTCAAGCTTACCGTTTATTTTTCTAAAATTTAATTTATAAGCATACAAATATTGATAATTTAAACCATATTTACTTTCAAAAAATGAATTTAATTTCTTATCTCCATATTTGCTATCTCCAATTATAGGATTTCCCAAATGCGCCAAATGTGCCCTTATTTGATGACTTCTTCCTGTTATTAAATTAATATCTATAAGTGAATATGCACCATTACTTTCTACGGTGCTTATTTCCATCGCTATCCTTTTAGAGCCCTTAACTTCAGTATCATATATCTTAGATACATTTGTTTCAGGATTCTTTAATATGTATGCTTCATAAAGACCATCTCTTACTTTACCTTTAGCCAAAGTATAATAATACTTTCTTATTTCATCATCTCTTATGGCTTCATTTATGCATTTTAAACCTTCAAAGCTCTTGCCAAAGATAACCATACCAGACGTATTTCTATCTAATCTATTACAAGATGCTGGAGTAAAGGTTAATTCATTTTCTGGCAGATAGTCTCCCTTATCATTTAAATACGAAAGAACATAATCTGTAAGGGTTGGTTCCTCATTATTCTTTGTATCCGAATGTACTAAGACATCTGGCCATTTTTCAATTATTAGCATATTATCATCTTCATATATGATTTTAACTCTTTTAGGATCTACTTTAATAAATTTATCTTCCTTATTTTCTTTATTGCTTTGTATATATTTAATCTCTACAATATCTCCTTCTTCAAGAAAATACTTTTCATTTTGTTTTGTTCCATTAACTCTTATATCTTTTTTTCTCAAGGCCTTAAATATTGCACTTAAAGGTACATCTTTTAATAATTTCCTTAAAAATTTATCTAATCTCTGACCTGCTTCATTTGGACCTATTTCAATTTTCAAATATAATCACTCCTAAGTTTTTGTTAACAATAAACAGTTAACACTCATCGTACAATATGACAAAAATCTCATGTTTTTACAACATACCGATTTCTTCATTCATTGTGCATTTTACATTGTAAATCATACATTGTCAATTTAAATATTTTTAGGCATATTTAAGAAAACAACAAGCTATCGTGACAGTTTATTATATATTATACGTCATCATGTTAACTTGCTGTTTAAAAATATACTTAAATATATTATCTAGTTAAATAATTATATGCTGCTAATGCTTGAATAGAAACACCAATGGATAAACATTCTTCGTCTATATTAAATAGATTACTATGAGCAGGCTCTGTAGTTTTCTTTTCCTCATTTCCCGAACCTAAAAAATAAAAAGCACTTGGTCTCTCATTAGCAAAATAAGCAAAGCTTTCAACACCCATTTTAGGAGCCCTTTGTTCTAAAACATTTTCTTTTCCCAAAATTTCACTAGCACTATCAAATACTAAATCTACAAACTCATCATTGTTATAAAGACATGGATAACTTTCTTCAACTTTTATTTCAGCCTTTGCTCGTGACATAACCGCGATTCCATTTACAATTTCATTTAATCTTTGAATAGCAAATGCTCTATCTTCTTTAGTCATAGTTCTAATCATTCCGCTTAATACAGCCTCTCCAGGAATAATATTTTGTGCTGTTCCAGCATGCATAGTTCCAACTGTTATAACTATTGGATTCACAGGTGCTATCTCTCTGCTTACTATTGTTTGAAGTGCTACTACAATATGACTTGCAATGACAATAGGATCAACAGTAGTATGAGGTGAAGCTCCATGGCCTCCTTGGCCTGTAATCTTTATACTAAATGGATTTGATGCAGCATTTACTACACCTTTTTTTATCTTTATAGTACCGCATTTTGTTTCCTCATCCACATGGAGTCCAAGAATACAATCAACTTTTGGATTTTCTAAAACACCTTCATTTATCATAGGAGTAGCCCCTCCGGTTGTCTCTTCTGCCGGCTCAAACAATAGCTTCACTGTTCCTGAGAATTTATCTTTATTATTATTTAACAATTTCCCTACTCCCATAAGTATTGTTGTATGAGCATCATGACCACAAGCATGCATTTTTCCAACACTCTTTGATTTAAACTCACAATTTTTCATATCCTGAATTGGAAGTGCATCAATGTCTCCTCTTAAAGCTATAGTCTTATTATTTCCTGCTTTAGTACCATTTATGATTCCACATACTCCAGTTTTTGCAACTTCCATATATTGAATTCCATTTGCTGTTAAAAAATCTTTAATCACTTTGGATGTTCTGACTTCTTCAAATCCAAGCTCTGGGTGTTCATGTAAGTCTCTTCTTATTTGTATAAGTTCATCTTTTATAAGTTCGGCTTCTTTTTTAAAATCTATCACGCTAACATTTCCTCCATAATCTAATCAAATTTACTACTTAAAACAATCTTATTCTACTATTATCTATCACTCCAGAAAACTTCTATCATATCACCATCTTTTATAATGGCAGTATACTGTGCATTTTCACCATTCAAAATTAAATTAATTATTCCTTTAGGCACTGTCAAATCAAAATCTATATAATCAAAAATATCTACAATTACATACTGAGATTTCCCATTTAATGTTTTATTTTCCCCATTAATATTAACTGTTATACTAGAGAATTCTTCTTTAATAACTTCTTGTTTTTTTTGAACCCCTACTTCAAATTCATTTGAAATATCTAAACTGTTATTCTCAGTCTCATTATAACTTTCTTTACTAATATTCCTTTCTGTATCTTGGCTTTTTTCAGTAACTTGATTTTCACTTAATGACTCACTTTTCCTAAACAGATGCTCCCCTTCTAAAATTTCGTAATCATCTTCTAAAGTTTCCCCAGCTTTTGATAAAGCAATTTCATCTCTTAGAACATATTTTCTAAACTCACTTACCTTGCATGGTAAAAATACTTTTACCTCGTCACCACTTTTTATTATATATTCTAAATTCTCTACCTGTTCATTGACAAGTATTACAGGTTCAATATTTACTATATCTTCATCTAAATAGATTGAAACTGAGTTAATACTTTTAATATGTTCACGTAATTTAGGAGCTGCATCTTTTCCATTTTGGGCAAATTCTAATTTTATATTATCATTTGCCTTAACTTCTGTTTCAAGGGTTGCTTCTTCCCCATTAATTGTAATCTTAGCATTAGTTCCATATTCCCCAAAAGCAATTCTCTTGCTTCCATTATAGCTAAATCGTACGCTCTTACCATTTTTACTTATAAGTAAAGAAGGATTTATTCCTGCTTGAAGTACTACATCCATTATGGTATGTTTATGTGAATTAAATAAACTAATAGGGTCATCATTTAACAGCACATCAATAAAATCATTTCCTAAACTTCGTATCGCAGTTAACGCTATTCCTAGGACAGTTACCCCAGATGATCCTAATTCATTATTTGCAACACACTCCGGCACTGCTTGCCTGTCCTTAATGGCAATTCTTTGTGCCGGCAACTTTAATTTTTCAGCAATTGCTTCCAAAATACCTGGAGTATGTGCTCCACCTCCAACTACAAATACAGCACTAGGTGCTTTAGCTCCATTTAATTCTAAAATCTTTTTTGATATTTCTTCTGCCGTCTTATTTACAATAGAATTAATAAGTTTAAATACGTCTTCTGAAAATACACTATTTTCCATTCCGATTACATCAATATATTTTACCTCTTTTTGATTTACAATTGATCTTTTTATATGCTCAGCAGTATTAAAATCAACTAAGTATTCTTGAACAATAGTTTCGGTAACTTCATCTCCTGCCATCGGTACCATACCGTAAGCTGATATACTTTCCTTAGAACTTATTGCTATATCCGATGTACCTGCTCCTATATCTACTAGCGCAATATTTAGCAGTCTTAAATTTTTAGGAATTGCTGCTTCTATTGCAGCTATTGGTTCTAATGTCAAATTCACAACCTTTAAATTTACTCTGTTCATTACTGCATAAAGAGAATCTATTACAGACCTTGGTAAAAATGTTGCAATAACTTCAGCACCAATCTGCTCCCCTTTATGTCCTATTAAGTTAGATATTAAAAAACCGTTTAAATAAAAATTTTTCACCGAATATCCAACGCAATATAATTTTCCTTCAGTTGTAGCTGTTATCTCTTCTTCCGCTTTTTTTACGGCACTCAATTCAAGGCTTCTTACAATTTCTTTATTAATTTCTTCATCGTCATTAGGCTCTATATCAGCTCTTACCTCAATTGTTCTTAAAAATCTACCTGCTGCTGCAATAGATACTTCATTTAGTTGTATTTGAAGTTCTTCTTCAAGATAGCTTTTTACTTTCTGAACAACATTTGCAACTAAATTAATATCATGTATTTGCCCATCCACCATGGCTCTTTCTTCATGTTCTAGGTATTTTTCGCATACTACTTGGAACTTTTTATCCTTTATGATCCCAACTGTTCCTATAATGGACCTTGTCCCTATATCTAAAGCAAAAATTATATCTTTTTGATTAAATCTTTTTAATTCCATCTAAACCCAACCTTTATTGTTTTATTTATATGTTAACAGCCTTTCTGATAAGCCTATTTTTTAAATTATTAGGCTTATACATTCTAACAGATTTAATTAAATTACCTACAATAAACCACTCTCTTAAAAAAGTTTACTATCTATCCTTAAATTTTTACATCAATCTACTATAAATTATATATTATAAGCTAAACTCATACAATGGTTTCTAACACTGTTTACATTTTTAATCTGTTTTAGATAAATTTCATCCTCTACGAAAATTTTCTTATCATTTACCTTCTTAAATTCCATATATATTTTCTATCTTATTTTGTTGAATTATAAAAATATACAAATATTTGTTTAAATTAATATTATTGTGCAATATTGCCAATGCAATAATATTGATTTAAAATTGTTATATGTGGATAAAAATAAATAATTATTAAATTATAAATATTATATTTAAATGAAAATCTCACTGTTTATAGTTAACTTATTTCCATTAATTTAAAATATATTTATATAAAATTCAAAAAGGAGATTTTATGAAAATACTTAAGGTAATAGCAATTATAATCAATTCAATTTTATTATTTAACACAACTTTATTTTCTTTAAGTGTAAAAGCTGAGACCAATGAAGATTTAACTGGATGGGATCTCACCTGGAGCGATGAATTTGATGGTAATGAAATAAACCATTCAAACTGGACTTATGACATTGCTTCTCATGGTCTAGGAAATAATGAGCTTGAATATTATACAAATAGACCTGAAAATTCAAGAATTGAAAATGGTAATCTAGTCATTGAAGCCAGAAAAGAACCTTATGGTGATTGTGATTATACTTCTGCTCGTCTAAAAACTCAAGGTTTACAGAATTTTCTTTACGGCAAAATTGAAGCTAGAATTAAACTTCCACAGGATCAGGGACTTTGGCCAGCCTTTTGGATATTAGGTTCTAATATGGCTGCAATAGATTGGCCTGACTGTGGAGAATTGGATATTATGGAACATATAAATTTTGACGAAAATATTTGGGGTACTCTCCATTGGAGAACTTCTGATGGAATGCAGTCAGAAGGAAGCAAATTAAAAGTAGATGTTACTCAGTATCACAATTATTCTATTGAATGGAGCCCTGAATCTATTAAATGGTTTGTAGATGGTACTCAATATTTCGAATACAATATATCGAATGGTATTAATGGAACTGCTCCATTTCAAAAACCATTCTATATAGTTTTAAATATGGCAGTTGGTGGTAACTGGCCTAAAAATCCTGATGCTTCAACTAAATTTCCTGCAAAAATGTATGTAGATTATGTCCGTGTATATAATAAGCACTCTGATAACTCTCGAAAAATAAATGGCCGCAATACATGGTATAGAGATAATACAACTGGTTTTTGGTATTACTTGGATGGGGATGGTAATCCATTTAAGGGCTGGTTGTTTACTAAAGATTATTGGTACTACCTAGATACGAATGGACAAAGAAAAACTGGATGGTTAAATTACAATAATGATTGGTATTACTTTGATACTTCAGGTATTATGAAAACTGGATGGATTTATGACAAAGGTAATTGGTATTACCTTGATACAAATGGTGTTATGTTAAAAAACACAAACATTAATGGATATAACTTAAATGATAACGGTGTTTGGATTTTCTAATCTTTTTTATCAAGCTTTTTCTCGCCTCTGTATTTTATAGTAAATTCGATATAAAAGGTTTAATTGACACTTAAAATATGCTATTATACATATTAAATGGAGTTTTTTTCATTTAATTGAAATTTTAATCTTAAATAACTATGGAACATGATTTGTATTCCATATTGGTACTTATTTTTCTTAACATAAAAGGGAGGTAGTAGGTGTGAGCATTATAGATGTGAATATTATAAAAGAAAATGATATAGTTAAATTTATTACCCCAGACAAGACATTAGTTGACGGAAAAATAAAAAAGATATCCAATGATTTTTTAGGGATTATCATCGACACTAGGCAAGATACTTTTATTGTTTTACATAAAGATAAACCTATTGAATTAATTTTAATTCAAAAACATCAAGCATTAAAATGTACTGCTACTATACTTGGATGCACTCAAAATGATTTCGAGCAAGTTGTAATTATCAGTATTCCTGAATTAGTATTGAGTATTGAAAGAAGAAAATTCGAAAGGCTTCCTATTGTTATGGACATTGAATATTCACTGCTTCCGGATGAATTACACTGCCAAACTATGAATACTATTAATCCCAAATATTTTAGATCTTTCAAAAAAACTTATACTGTTAATATTAGCGCTGGAGGTGTATATTTCATTATTTCAAAAAAAGAAATTGATGCTAAATGCGCACTAGTGTCACTGTTAATAAAAAACGAGAAGATTATAGCACTCTGCGAAAAGCTGCGAACTGACCATGATGATGATGATCCAAAACATTACAAAGTTGCTTATAAGTTTAATGATATAAGTGCACAGCATAGACAATTAATTTTAGACTTTGTTACGGAAAAATCTAAAGAAAACAATATCTCAAGTTAATTTTCCAAACTACTTAACTATCTTATAAAATGAGAGATATGAAAATCATCTCTATAATAAGCAAAGAAGCTAGTAAAATCTACCTACTATTACTAAGCTCCTTTTTTATTTTCTACTGCTATATCTAATGTTTTCTTATTATCATTGCTTCCAATTATTTGGTATACTCCATATTTGACGTCCGCTTCCATCATCTTCAGGCCATAAATTAACTATAGTTCCATCTGCACTGCAACTTAGATATTTTCTATCCGAACAAACACCATCATAAACTTTAATTAAATACGTACTATGACCGGAAAAGCTTTGAACAGGTACTAGCTGCCATCTTTGGCGCCCACTTCCATCATCCTCAGGCCACAAATTAACTAAGTCCCCATCTGGAGTGGCACTTAAATACGTGCGACCTGAATAAACTCCCCTAACAACTGTAATATTATAAACATCATTATAACCTTTAACACGTGTGAATCTCCACTTTTGGCGTCCACTTTCATCATCTACAGACCACAAATTAACTACTGTTCCATCATCTGTACAGCTTAGCAAGTTCCTATCAGTATCTAATCCATGAAGTATTTGCAAATTAACTGGATTGGCAACATAATCGCTTGTTGTTGAGATTCTCGGAGTAGAAACTACCCAAGCGCCATCAGAACCTAACTTATATCCATCAATATAAGTGTCGTGCAGCATATAACCATTATCACTAAAATAATAATACTTTCCATCTATTAATCTCCAACCTGTTGCATAGGAATCTCCTTCTGCATACCACCATCCTGTACTATTTTGTCTCCATTCTGCACTGGCCCCTATTGGATTTAATACTATTAAAGAAACTATTATTAATGGAGTAGCTATTACTTTGGTTAATTTTGATTTCTTCATTATATTTACCTCTTAATTAATATTTTTACATTATTATATCATAATTACTATATTTTACAAATAGTCAATAATAAAATATCGCTACAACCAACTTCTTCTGTATTAAATATATTTCACCATGATTATTAATAGATATCAATAGGCATATAACTTAACTTTCCTCCCACTATGAAGCACTAACCATCTTTAGATCATCCTTTTTCAATCAAATTATTATCAACCAAAACCTTCAAAGAAAAACTCCTAAAAGTTCCATCACTAAATTTTAGTTTAATTTTATCTTTATCCTTATCATCAAATTCTTCTATCTCTGCTATTCCATAAGTCCTATGAACAACTTTTCCCCCAACCTCATAGCCAAAGGTGTCAACAGGCATATCATTTAACTTACCTTCAATAATGAACCTTGATACATCTTTAAACTGTCCTTTTCTACTTCTAGGTGAAAACAGATAAAGGTTATCTATAGCTCTTGTTATTCCAACATAAAAAAGCCTACGCTCCTCTTCTAAGTTATCCTTTATGCTATTTGAATGAGGTATTGTTTCTTCTACACAGTTGATGACATAGACATTTTTAAACTCCATCCCTTTCACGCCGTGTATGGTACTTAAAATAACCCCTTCTCTTTTCACTTTTTTCTTACTTGCTTCTATTGTTTGATTAACTTCTTCAATATGTTGTAAAAATTCAAATATGGTTTTATATCCTTCTGCTGCTAATTTAAATTCTTCTATTATGTCTTCTAGATCCTCTAAACTTTGATTGAATTTTTTTGCATATTCCTTTAGATAATCTAAATATCCTAAATCCATCACTATATATGCTATTGCAGATGATAACGAGATTTTATTCAAATAATTTATATCTCCTTTTAACTCATCAAGCTTTTTCTTCTGAAACGGTGGTGTATCATCCTTATTTATTAATATTGTAAATGGATTTTCTTCATATTTATAACTTCTTACATACGCAAAATTTGCCTTACTGATGTATCTAAAGGGCTTATTTATTATCTGTAGAAAGCTATCTTTATCAAATTGATTAATAGATAATTTTAAATAAGCAATTAAATCCTTGCATATAAAATGTTCAAAGAAATTATATTCTCTATCTAATAATGTAAATGGGATCTTTTTTCTAATTAAAATATCTATGACCGTCATAGCTTCAATATTAGTTCTATATAACACTGCATTATTCTCATATGAAATATTCTGATTCTTATTATTTAAGACTATGTTAACTAGACTTTCCGCCTGCATTTTTTCATTATACGAATTAATCCACTGAATTATCCCAAGCTCTTCCCTATTCCATTTTATCTCTTTCTTATTTCTATTTGTATTAAAACTTATTACTTCCTTTGATTTATCAACTATATTTGACTTACTTCTATAATTAATCGATAAATAATATTTCCTCCCTTCCTTAAACATTGTGTCAAAGCTTACCATGTATTCAGGCTTGGATCCTCTGAAGGAGTAAATACATTGATCTTCATCTCCTACAGCAAAGAGACTATTTTCATCTCCACCATTTATTAACTTCAAGAAATCTATCTGCATTTCATCACAATCCTGAAATTCATCCACCAAAACATATTTAAATAATTTTCTATATGATAGAAGAACATTTTCATTTTTGCTTAATAATTCTAATACTTCTATAGCTAGATCATCAAAATCTCTTTTATTATGTTCCCTTTTATAGCTTTCATATTTCTCTAAAGCTTCTTCAAAAATCTCTTTGGCTAAAGATGGTCTAAATTCACCTAATGATGATCTGGATGTCTTATATAAGGAAATATTGTTTATTGCTTCTTTCACCTTGTCTTCATTTACTTCGTCAAAATATTTACTTAATACGCTGCTTACTATCTTGTGAACAATTGCTCCATCCACTATATCTATGTTTTTTCCATCTCTTACAAGCATTTTATAAAACAGACCATGGAATGTCCCAAAAAACGGAGATGTGCTTTTACTAAAAGCATGTTCATATCTCATTTTCATATTCTGTGCAGCTGCTTTCGTAAATGTTATTACAATTATATTTCCATTAGAAACCTTTTTATTTTCTACTAAATGATTAACCTTATTTATTATAACAGTTGTCTTTCCAGATCCTGGCGCAGCAACTATCAGTGTATTTTTTTCTTCAGCCTTTACTGCACTCATTTGATATTTATCAAGCTTATACCCCACTATGTAATCCTTCTTTCTTATAACTCATCGTAATTAATGTTTATTATCTACACATCTTACTTATACTTCTTATTAAATTCTATCCACAATCATTATATAAATTTCAAATTTATATCAAGTATATCCTAAATTTAAATTATAGTATGTTTATCTTTATAAATTATCTAGATATTTTATAAAGATAAATATTCATTATCAGTAAGTTATCTTTATACTTACATTTATATTTCCTACTAACATCTATATATTGTAATCAAAGAGGTATAGATGTACAATAGTTTTATATATCTAATTAAGCATATTCTAAAGATAACAATATGATTTATGTTAAATTGTTATCCAGATTTTTAAAGGAGACCAACTATGAATAATAAATCTAGTTTTAATGTAAAAGATGAGAGAAACTTAACAATGCTAGTTGATTTTTATGAATTAACTATGGGAAATGGCTATTTTGATAAAGGATTAGAAAATCAGATAGCTTATTTTGATATGTTTTTCAGAAAAATTCCCGATGACGGTGGATATTGTATAATGGCTGGAGTAGAACAGCTAATAGATTATTTAAAAAACCTAGAGTTTTCCAATGATGATATTACTTATTTGAGAGATAAAGAAACCTTTTCCGAGGAATTTCTTAACTATTTAAAAAACTTCAAGTTCAGCTGCGATGTTTGGGCGGTTCCAGAAGGAAATCCAGTATTCCCTAATGAACCACTTGTAACAGTACGCGGTCCTGTCATCCAGGCTCAATTTCTTGAAACAATGATTCTTTTAACTGTAAATCATCAAACTTTAATTGCTACAAAAGCTAATAGAATTTGTCGAGCTGCTGATGGACGTCCTGTAATGGAATTTGGTTCAAGGAGAGCACAAGGATATGATGGTGCAATTTACGGTGCCAGAGCTGCAATTATAGGGGGATGCAGTTCAACTGCTTGTACTATTTCAGACAGGATGTTTAATATTCCTGCCGTAGGAACAATGGCTCATAGCTGGGTTCAATTATACGATACTGAATACGAGGCTTTTAAGGCATGGGCTGAAATTTATCCCGACGATTGTGTATTATTAATTGATACTTACAATGTTATAAAATCAGGTATTCCTAATGCAATAAAAGTATTTGACGAAATTTTAAAACCACTCGGCAAAAGACCACGAGGCATTAGAATAGATTCTGGTGATATAACCTATCTTACAACTAAGTGCAGACAAATGTTAGATGCTGCTGGATATGAAGATTGCAACATTGTAATTTCTAATTCTCTTGACGAGCATATTATAAAGGATGTTTTAGATCAAGGTGCATGTATAGATTCATTTGGAGTCGGAGAAAGACTTATTACTGCAAAATCAGAACCGGTCTTTGGTGGAGTTTATAAGTTAGTCGCATTAGAAAAGGATAACAAAGTAATACCTAAAATTAAAATAAGTGAAAATGAAGAAAAAATAACTAATCCAGGTTTTAAAAAGATACTAAGGATTTTTGATAAAACTTCTCATAAAGCATTGGCGGATTTAATTGCCTTAAGAGATGAAAAAGTCAATGAAAGCGAACCTTTAGTAATATTCGATCCTACATACACTTGGAAAAGAAAGAGAATAAAAAATTATTATATAAAAGATCTTCAAGTGCAGATATTTAAGGAAGGAAAATGCATATATGAATCACCTAGTGTTCTAGATATAAAAGAGTTTTCCAGAATTGAAACTGAAAAATTATGGGCTGAAGTGCTTAGGTTTGAAAATCCTCATACCTATTATATTGATTTATCACAAAACCTATGGTCTTTAAAGCATTCTCTTCTTCATAAATATACAGATTCATATGAAACTCAAGATTAAAAATATTAAACAAAAAAGATTAGAATTCATAGAATTCTAATCTTTTTTGTTTAATATCCTATACTAATATTATTACTATTTTCATCATATATGGATAAATCTAAAAAATCATACTCTTCTTTTACAATATCCTTAATATTTATATTGCTTGACTCAATACACTTATGAAAAATGCACTTTTCCCCTCTATGTTCCATTAATTCACTAGATAATATCGGACATTCATCATAGCATTCAATTTCTTCCATTGATGTTGACCAAAACGGACACCTACTCATACCCAGCCCCTTCTCTCATCTTAATAAAATTTAACTGTTTTTAATTTTATTATATTACATATTTTGTAAAAAGTAAATCTTTTCTATATTTCAAATATAAAAAAGCCACTTAAAATAAGTGACTTTTTTATACTACTATTTATTCTTATTTACAGAAATATCTATTACTTCATTTTGGAATGCTTTAAGTAATGCTTTCTCTAAAACTTTCTCTTTATCAAAGTTTGCTATATCTTTACATATTGCAAAAACTTTATTTTTTTCTCCATTAACGTTTTGGTAAGTTAAAGTTACATTGGGTTTATCATATTCGACATTTAATATTTTTACTCCCCATGATATTTGAGCAAAATCACCATCCACACTCAAATGTGTTAATTCCTTTAACTTAGCATTATCTTGAGTTGGATCATTTACAATTATTAACTCATCTCCAACCTTATATTTTCCCATAAAAATACGCCTCCTTAATAATTCCATCTTAATATTTTCGTCATAGGCCATATAACTAAGTTTTTAAAAAATTATTATTCCTAACTGAACAACATATGCCGGAGAATGTTAATTTATTAACATTCTCTATACTATTATTTTAACAGACTTTTCTTCAGTATACAATATTTTTTTTAAATTTAACAAAATAGCTATAAAATTTAACTCCTAATAATAAAACACTTGTCATATTAATTAACAATCATTATTTATAAATAATATAAATTAATACGATTGATATTAGTTTATATTTATGTTATAATTTCTACATAAAATTCTTATAAGTGAGGTATGAAATATGGACCACATAGCTTCTATTTTTAAACAAAAAAAGCTAAAATTAACTCCTCAGAGGCTTGCAGTATATAATTATTTAATTAATACAACTTCGCATCCATCTGCTGACGTTATTTATACAGACATTCATATTCAATATCCAACTATGAGTTTAGCTACAGTTTACAAAGCGCTAAAAACATTAGTTGATGTTGGATTAATTCAAGAAATAAATGTTGGTGAAGGTAACTTTAGATATGATGGGAATTCTACTCCACATCCACACTTGCAATGCCTTGGTTGTGGTAGAGTTGATGATTTCAAAGATTTTTCTCTTGATAATCTTAACTCTATGGCTAAGGAGCATACTGATTATCAAATCATTTCAAATAAGGTTTATTTTTATGGTTATTGTACCAATTGCCAATAAATCTTACAATTTGACTATAGCTTTAAGCAAATGTATTTTTAATTACACTGTTTTAAAGCCATAGTCTTTTTTTGTTTTATCACTTCTATAGGATTAATATGTAGATGATAATTAACATATAATTTACTGAGGTGATACATAATGAAAATTCCAATATTAAGAAAAAATTTTTTAGCAAGCACACTATTTAATATAACATTGGTCATTTTGACTATAACGATTATTTACTTTACGTTAAACAAACTTAAAACTATGCAAACTATATCCCCTATAAATATTTCTCATAACATACAATGTGATTTAACAGGTGATGGCGTAGAAGATACTTTAGAAACATTAAATTCTCAAAATAAAATTGATTTTTCAATTAATTGTTCTAATAATACTTATTATCTTTCAAATTCTGTACCTGATAAAATACTTTTTACCACTAATAATACTTTAGAGCCAAAAGTATTTCTAAATGATATTTCTCGAGATAATGTACCTGAAATTATACTTATGGGGTATAAAAATAATAAGTATATAAGCTATGTATTTCATTGGAATAAAAAAAACTTTGATTTAGTTTACTCAAGCGAAAACAATATATTGGGTATATTAGATTGTAAGAATTCACGAACTCCTAGATGTTATTCACTGTCATCTTCTAAAGGACTTTCTTCATTAGACAGTTTTATGCTTATTAATGATTCTCCTTTAGATTCTAAGGAAACTAATACTACTCTACCTTCATTAGATTCTGTAACAAGTTTTATAAATTTAATTGAACTTCCTTATGTCCTTGATGATCTTCCTGATATTTTTACTACTTCTATAGACAAAGAAAATTTATCTTTACTTTGGAATTTAGATAAAGATAATTATTACTATACATTTCAAAATGCCTTTTTCTATGATTATAGATGGAATGAATTTGGAGATCCTTCAGCAATAAGGTGGAGACTATCCTTTGAAAAAAGTAACTCCAAGAGCACTGTTAATTCTAAAAGTGAACTAATATTCTTAGTAGATCTCGTAAAAGATGGGTCATCATATAAAATTAATGCTATACAAAAAACAAAATAAAAATATGAAGGCCGCTTAATGCGGCCTAAAGGGGGATGAGGGGTTACTTAATGAAATAAAAAATTCAATTCATCAAGCATGTAAGAGAATGTATTCTCTATTACATTAATATTATTTACATTTTTTTCTTTTTTATACACTAAGTTTATAAATAATTTGAATTTTAAACATCCTTAAGCTCTCCACGTTTATACGCTTCAATGATTCTATCGATTAATTTTATTCTATCTGGGTGAACATAATTTCTTAATGCCATTAAAAATTCTAGATTCACATCATTATCCTTAATGTTCTTAATGCTGCTTACATTCTTTTTATTATTCTTATCCACACCAGAATTCTCAGTACTTTTTGAAGTCATACTACTCATATTATGATTAACATTTGAATACATATTCTTATTACTATCATTACTATGATTACTCATATTCCCTTGAAATAAATTATTATCTAAATTTAGTCCCATCATCTGAGCTATTGAGTTCAAATTTCCTAAATTAAATCCATTTGTGTTCATTGAAGCCAACATATTTCCAATATTATTCATATCAAAATTTCCACCTAGTAACCCCATAAGTTGCATTGGATCTATACCAAAGGGTACATTTCTATTACTACTACTAGCATTAGCATTAGTATTAGCATCATTTACTGCTGGATCCGGTTCTCTATGTTTATGCTTAGCCATTTTTTAATCCTTTCAATATAATTGCCTCTCTTTAATATATGTATATATTAATAAAAATGTTTATGATTTTTGACATTTTTTTAGAGGGCTATAATGCCCTCTATCCACTATCCTAGCAGCAAGATCCTTGGTTATTTCCATCACCGAAAAGGCCTGAAAAACATCCACCACATAATATGAATAGTAAAATAATTAAATATGATTTATTACAATTTAATAATCCTGATCCACATGCTATTAATAGAAATATAATTGGTGTGCAGCCGCTTCCGCCTCCAAATAGACCACCAGAATAATTAGATCCCGAATTACAGCAGCAACACTCTTGATGATAGCTATGGTGTTTTTTCCCACAGCAACATTTCTTCTTAGACATATTTATCTCTCCTTCCTAAAAATTCTGAATTTTAACAACCAGTACCGCAACCCAAATTATTATAAGGATTTATTCCTCCACCAAAACCATTGAATCCACAACCATTACCAAATCCACCGCCATTAAAATTATTATTGCAAAGGAATAATATTACTAATATAAACAAGTATGGTGAACAATTACTTAATAAACCGCCATTTCCTTTATTGCAGCAACAGTCACATTTTGGTTCACAGCAACATTCGCAGCATTCACAACAGTCACAGCATTTTGGCTCACAGCAGCAGCAGCTATTTCCGCCTCTTCTACCATAACCACCTCTGCCACAACCACAATAAAACAATATTAATAAAATCCAAATCCAGCTACCAAATCCACAACCGCCGGCAAATCCTGGTCCAAAACCTCCTATTCCTCCTGGAAAACCTCCTATTCCTGGTCCACCGAAGTTTGGTCCGCAACTACAATTGTTAGATGTTGAATCACAACAATCGTCATCACATGAATTTAAACCGTTTAGGATATCATTCATCTCCATATTTATTCCTCCTTGGAAATATTTTTTCTTTTTTATACTATATATTATTCTTACTCAAAATATTTGACACTATTTTTTATTCTCATCACCTTATAAATAATTATTTATTACAAATATAAGTATAAAACTATATCAAAAAAAATTAACCTCTTACAAACAATAAGTTTGTAAGAGGTTAAAAGCTATTTTACTAAATATATTAAGCAGATTAATCTAAATCAATTGCAAATTCTAAAAAAAGATTATTAATAAGATCATCTTTTCCTTCTTTATTTAACGATGAGAAAAAGTATAATTTATCATTATTACCTAGTTTTAATGTTTCAATTATTACCTTTTCACTCTTTTTCAAATTATTTCTAGTAAGCTTATCACTCTTAGTTGCAACTACAATGACATCATATCCAAAATGCTTAATCCATTCATGCATCATTATATCATCATTTGTTGGTTTATGCCTTGAATCAACAAGTAATACAACTCTTTTTAATTGTTCTCTGCCACTTAGATACATCTCGACAGTCTTTCCCCAACTGTCTTTTTCTTGCTTTGATACTTTTGCATATCCATATCCAGGTAAATCCACTAGATAAAAATCATCATTTATAAGAAAAAAGTTGACTAAGCGCGTTTTTCCTGGAGTTTGACTGACCTTCGCTAGTTTTTTTCTATTAGTTAAAGAATTGATTAATGAACTCTTCCCCACATTAGATCTACCAACAAAGGCAACTTCCACTCTATTATCTACTGGATATTGGTTTTTCTTTACTGCTGAGGTAATAAACTCCGATTTTTTAATTCTCATTAGTATCCTCTCCAATTAGTGCATTTTTTAATACCTCATTTACTTCTTTAGCAGAAATAATATTCAAACTATTTCTAATTGAATTTGGTATCTTCTCTATATCTTTCTCATTTTCTTTTGGAATTATTATAGTATCTACTCCTGCCCTAAATGCCGCTAAAGATTTTTCTTTTAACCCACCAATCGGAAGTACTCTTCCTGTTAATGTAACTTCTCCTGTCATTGCTACATTATGCTTCACTTTTTTTCCTGATAGTGCTGATACAAGTGCAGTTACCATTGTCACACCTGCAGAAGGACCATCTTTAGATACCGCTCCTTCAGGCGCATGAATATGAATATCCTTTTCCTTATAAAAAGTTTCATTTATTCCAAACTTATTTGCATTTGCCCTAACATAGCTGTAAGCCGTCTTAGCTGATTCTTGCATAACTTCACCCAGCTTACCTGTAAGCTCTAATTTACCAGAGCCTTTCATAACCATAGCTTCTATTGGAAGAGTATCTCCTCCATAAGCAGTCCACGCCATTCCAGTTACAACTCCAACCTTGTCCACTTTATCTATACTATCAAAATCAAATGTTTTCTTTCCTAAAAGCTCTTCGACTTTTTTACAGTCTACTCCAAACTTTTCTTTATCAGATTTTAGCATTTCAGCCAATGCTTTTCTAATCAGTGAACCTAACTTTCTCTCTAAGCCACGCACTCCAGATTCCCTTGTATATCCCTCTATAATTAGCCTAATTGACTCATCATCAATACTAATTTTATCTTCTGGTATATCAAGTTCCTTAAATATCTTAGGAATCAGGTAATTCTTAGCTATATTAAATTTTTCATCATAAGTATATCCTGATACTTCAATAACTTCCATTCTATCTAAGAGCGGCCTTGGTATGGTTTCTAAAGTATTTGCCGTTGCAATAAACATAACCTTAGATAAATCTATAGCAACTTCTAAATAGCTATCTCTAAATTCTTTATTTTGCTCGCTATCTAATATCTCTAATAAAGCATCGGATGGATCTCCCTTATAATTTGAACTAATTTTATCTATCTCATCAAAAAGCATAAGTGGATTCAAAGATTTTGCATCTTTCATAGCATAAACTATTCTACCAGGAATTGCACCAACATATGTCTTCCTATGCCCTCTGATTTCAGCTTCGTCTTTCATTCCTCCAAGGGATATTCTTGTATATTTTCTATTTATAGCATGAGCTATAGATCTAGCTATTGATGTTTTCCCAACACCTGGAGGTCCAACTAAACATAGTATAGGTCCTTTTTGTGACTTACTAAATTGCTTTACAGCTAAATACTCGATAACTCTATCTTTAACATCTTCTAATCCATAATGTTCGTTATCTAAAACTTCTCTTGCTTTAACAACATTTATGCTTTCCTTTGTATACTTTCCCCAAGGAATGTCTAATATCCAGTCTAAATATGCCTTAACAACGTTGCCTTCTGATGATGTGCTGCTCATACTTTTAAGCCTTGATAACTCATAGTTAACTTTGTCTTTAACTTCTTTATTAAGTTTTAGCTTTTTAATTCTTTCTTCATATTTTATTATTTCTCTTTTCTCATCATCTTCTTCGCCAAGTTCCTCTTGAATTGCCTTTAATTGTTCTCTTAAGTAGAATTCCTTTTGTTCCTTTGCAACAGTATTTTTTACTTTGTTTGCAATTTTTCTCTGAATTTTAGCTATAGAAATTTCTATTTTTATTCTTTCTAATACCTTCTCAGCTCTTTTAGTCAAATTTATTGTTTCTAATATTTCTTGCTTTAACTTTTCGTCAGTAATTGCATATGAAGCTATCATGTCTATAAATTGACTAGATTTCTCTGAAGAATCCATTAACTTAACAGCATCTCCATAACTATCCTCATTAAGTTTCAATAACCTTGTAAATTCTTTATTTAAATATTTTACATAAGCATCCAACTCTTCATTTTCAGTTATCTCGTCATCTAATTTTTCTACTGAAACCTTTATATAATTTTCTTCTTCATCTATATACTCAATTATTTTAGCTCTTTCTTTACCTTCAACAAGAACCCTAATTGTATTATCAGACATCTTAAGAATTTGTTTTATTTTACATATAGTCCCAATTGAATAAATTTCATCTTTACTTGGTTCTTCTACCACCGAATTTTTTTGACCTGCAAGGAAAATCTCTTGCTCATCTAGCATAGCTTGTTCAATAGCTGCTGTAGATTTTTCCCTTCCTACATCAAAATGTACAACTACATTAGGAAAAACAGTCAATCCTCTTAAAGGAATTAGCGGAATTGTATATAACTTTTTCATAATACTATTTCCCCCCATATCATAATCACATTATTTATTTTGACTTATCTAGTATACACATAATATCTATTTTTTTCAATGATTCTTCATATAAAAACTTTTAGTATTATATCATGTTTTTACAAGATGAGTTAAAACAAAATTTTTCCTCTTTCAAAGGTATTATAATAAGTTCGAATTAAACTCGTATATTAATTTTTTAATGAAAATCATTGTGTTTAATTTATCTATTATAACATATATATATTAATTTAAAATAGAAAATGTGTAAAAAAATATTAATGTACAATTCATACTTTAATTATGTCAATCATATAATTTATAAAAATCATATGATTATTTATTTTCACTTATAAATTGTACATTAAAATCATGTGTATATAAAAATATTGTTTATTTAAATAATACTTTTAACTCTTTGCAATTTCATTTCCCTGCGCTGATAATATCTCCATTTCATTTTTAATATTCCCGTCTTCAATAGCAAACTTAAGTACTTCCCTAAAATTTGTGACTGGAATTATTTCTATTTCCCCAATTTCACTCAATGACTCTTCATAATTTTCTTGTGGAATAATGACTTTTTTAGCGCCGCCTTTAAATGCTGCAGATATTTTTGCTTTTACTCCACCTATGGCCTTTACTGAGCCTAATATACTTATCTCACCTGTCATTGCGACAAATCTATTGACTTTTTGCTTATTTATAGCACTGTATATTGCTGTTGCAATGCTTATTCCTGCTGACGGTCCATCTACCGGCATCCCACCTGGAATATTTACATGTATATCAAATTTATCAGTACATAAATCAAATAGATTATCTAAAGCTGTTAGCACGTTTTGAACAGATGCATATGCAGTACTTTTCATCTTTATCTTTTTATTATTGTTAGTAATTTCTTCTTCCTCAACTATTCCAGTTACTTTAAGTTCTCCTCTCCGTCCACTAACCTGTTTGCAGCTAACTTCAAGAGGCATTAGCATCCCTATATTAGCTCCATATACTGCTAATCCATTAACGACACCTATTTTGGATTTTGATGGTATTTTATTACATACAATTTTATTATACTGGCCATTTTCCAGCACCCACTTTATATCATCAAATATTATTTCTTCCCTATTTTCATTGATTGCAATACCGGAAGCTAATTGTATTAAATTTATTACTTCTCTACCATTTGTGCAATATTTGCTCACTTCTTCAACACTATTTTGAGTTATTTTTAATCCAACCTTGTTAACACAATTTACTGCTATTTTCTCTATTTCCTCTGGCAGCAACGCTCTAAAAAAGATTTCAACACACCTTGACCTTATAGCCGGTACTATTTCATGAGGTGCTCTTGTCGTTGCTCCAATTAATCTAAAATCAGCTGGAAGTCCATTGTCAAATACTTCCTTTATGTACTTAGGCATGTTACTATCTTCAGAACTATAATACGAACTATCCAAAAATACTTTTCTATCTTCTAATACCTTTAGAAGCTTATTTAGTTCAATTGGGTGCAATTCGCCTATTTCATCTAAAAACAAAACGCCTCCATGAGCCTTTGTGACTGCTCCTGCTTTAGGCTGGGGAATACCTGCTATACCGAAAGAGCCTGCACCTTGATATATAGGATCATGTACTGAACCAATAAGTGGGTCAGCTATTCCCCTTTCATCAAATCTTAATGTAGTTGCATCTATTTCAACAAACTTTGATTTTTCTGTAAACGGAGATATTTTTGACTTTCTAGCTTCTTCTAATACTAGTCTAGCAGCCGCAGTCTTTCCTACTCCCGGTGGTCCATAAATTATAACATGCTGTGGGTTTGGGCCACATAATGCCGCCTTTAATGCCTTTATGCCCTTTTCCTGCCCTATAATCTCATCAAAAGTTGATGGCCTGCTTTTTTCTGTTAAAGGCTTTGATAGCGTTATTTGTCTTAACTTATTCAAATTATTTAATTCTTTTGTATTTTCTCTATCAATTACGACTTCTCTATTTTTTTGAGGCCTACTCATTGCACTGCACATTACATATACCATAAGAATTAGAACTATTATTTGTAAAATCATTAATATGTTTGTCATAACTTTTAAAATATATTTATATAAACAATAAAACAAATTTATTATCAAATACTATTTATATTAAATATACTTTTCCTCCTTCTATTTTTATTACTAGTATTATTTGCTTAATCTTACAAATATATTCCCAATTTTATAAATATAATTATTTAATCTATTATTTAATTTATATTAGAAAAATTAACAAAATCATTTAAAATAAGCCAGTGTACTATAATTGCACACTGGCTTGCTTTTTCATTTAATTAAATTTTATGCTGATTCAATATCCTTCTTTGTTCTAGCTTTCACTAAAGTAGGTCTAACTTTACCCTCTTCAATTCTTTCAATTAAAGGTTCCTTTTTATCCTTAATAGCATCTTCAGTTATTGTAACCTTAGTAATTCTATTATCTGAAGGTATTTCATACATTACTTCATTCATAATATCTTCTATAATAGCTCTTAGTCCTCTAGCTCCTGTTTGCCTGCTTATAGCTTCATCAGCAATAGACTCTAAAGATTTGTTATCAAATTCTAACTTAACATCATCTAGCTCAAATAACTTCTTATATTGTTTTACAAGAGCATTTTTAGGTTTAGTCAAAATTTGAATTAAAGCATCTCTATCTAAAGATTCTAAAGTAACGAGTATAGGAAGTCTTCCAACAAACTCTGGAATTAAACCAAACTTTAATAAATCTGCTGGCATAATATCTTTAAGTAATTTCCCAACATCTTTTTCATGCTTAGCTTGAATCTCTGCACCAAATCCCATAGAACTTTTTCTAGTTCTATTTTCAATTATTTTATCAACTCCATCAAAAGCTCCACCACAAATAAATAATATATTAGACGTATTTATTTGTATAAATTCTTGATGAGGATGCTTTCTTCCACCTTGTGGTGGAACTGATGCAACTGTTCCTTCTAAAATCTTTAATAAAGCTTGCTGTACACCTTCACCTGATACATCACGAGTAATAGATGGATTTTCAGATTTTCTAGCAATCTTATCTATTTCATCAATATATATTATTCCTCTTTCAGCTTTTTCCACATCATAATCTGCATTTTGAATTAACTTAAGAAGAATGTTTTCTACATCTTCTCCAACGTAACCTGCTTCTGTTAATGTTGTAGCATCAGCTATTGCAAAAGGTACATTTAAAAACCTTGCTAAAGTTTGTGCAAGCAATGTTTTACCTGATCCAGTAGGACCTAATAATAAAATATTACTCTTAGATAATTCAACATCTATATCATCTTTATTAGTATTTATTCTTTTATAGTGATTATAAACTGCTACCGCTAAAGATTTTTTTGCTCTTTCTTGACCAATAACATAAGAATCTAAATATTCTTTAATTTCATTTGGTTTTGGGACACTTTTAGGGTCAAAATCAACAGCTTCTTGAAACTCATCTGCTATAATTTCAGAACATAAATCAATGCATTCATCACAAATATATACTCCTGGACCTGCAATTAATCTTTTTACTTGTTCTTGAGTCTTACCACAGAAAGAACATTTTAACTGTTTCTTTTCATCATATTTAGCCATACATTCACCTCACTTAACGTATAAAAAATTACTCTTCTATTTATCTTTTCCTATTTTATGATTAGTTATTACGTCATCTACTAATCCGTAAGCTTTAGCTTCTTCTGCAGTCATAAAATTATCTCTTTCTACATCTGCTTTAATTGTTTCTAAAGGCTTACCTGTATTTTCACTTAAAATCTTATTTAAGGTTTCTTTCATTTTTAAAATTCTCTTCGCATGAATTTCAAAGTCCGTTGCCTGACCTTGGAATCCACCTAGTGGTTGGTGTATCATAACTTCTGCATTTGGAAGTGCATATCTCTTTCCTTTTGCTCCACATGAAAGTAAAAATGCTCCCATTGAAGCTGCCATACCAATGCAAATTGTTGATACATCGCACTTAATATATTGCATAGTATCATATATAGCGTTTCCAGCAGTTATTGATCCTCCTGGACTGTTTATATATAGATAAATATCTTTATCTGGATCTTCACTTTCTAAAAATAATAATTGTGCTACTATTAAATTAGCACTATCATCATTCACTTCACCACTTAACATTATTATTCTTTCTTTTAACAATCTTGAAAATATATCATAGGAACGTTCTCCCCTACTTGTTTGTTCTACAACCATTGGTACTAAAGCCATATAAATCCTCCTTTTACTATTATACTTTTATTAATTTTAATTATATATATTTTTTTATCATTTGTTAATTATTATTTGAATAAATTGCCAGAAAAAATTTTTCTGGCAATTTATATTCTATATTCTTATATTATATCTCAAAATAAATTATTTACAATTTTCTTTTATAAATTTAATAGTATTTTCTAATATTATGTCTTTTTCAATCATATTCTTTTGAGATTTAGCCAAAATCTTAGCCATTTTTTCTGGATCCTTTGGCCCATATATTTTTCCTAATTCTAAAGCTCTTGCATCAATTTCTTCATCAGTAGCATTAATATCTTCTGCTTTAGCTACTGCATCAAGAACTAAATCAGCCTTAACTTTTCTTTCTGCATTTTCTTTCATGAACTCTCTCATTTTTTCAGTTGTATTTCCTGTGAATTCCATATATTGTTCTAGACTTAATCCTTGATATTTTAATCTTCCTTCAAGATCCTTCATCATAGCATCAATTTCACTATTTACCATAACTTCTGGTATATCCATCTTAGAATTTTCAATTATTGCAGTTATAACGGCTTCTTCAAATTCTCTTTCAGCTTTTTCATCATTATTCTTTGCTAATGTATTCTTAAGATTTTCTTTTAATTCTTCAAATGTATCAACTGCTGACACATCTTTTGCAAATTCATCATCTAATTCTGGCAGTTCCTTAACTTTAATTGCCTTAATTTCAACTTCAAACATTGCAGGTTTTCCATTTAGATCTTCTTTTCCATAGCTTTCAGGGAAAGTAACATTTACCTCTTTCTTATCACCTATAGCTAAACCAACTAATTGTTCTTCAAAGTTATCAATGAAAGTACCTGAACCTATTTCTAAAGAATAATCATGACCTTCTCCGCCTTCAAAAGCAACTCCGTCTATGTATCCTTTAAAATCTATAACAGCTATATCGCCTTTTTCTATGCTTCCGTCTTTTTTAGTTTCAATTCTAGCATTTTTTTCTTGCATATCTTTGATTTGTTTTTCTATTTCAGCATCTTCTACTTCGTATGTTGGTTTCTTTATATCTAATCCCTTGTATTCTCCAAGTTCTATTTCTGGATAAGTAGTTACTGTTGCTGTGTAAACTAACTCTTTACCTTCTCCTACTTCCACTATATCTACTTGTGGATAATCTACAGGTCTAATATTTTCTTCTTTTAGTACTTCTGGATATGATTCATCAATTGCAAAATTAACGGCATCATCATAGAATACTTCTACTCCATAGAATTTTTTAACCATTGCCATTGGCACTTTTCCTTTTCTAAATCCAGGTATGTTATATCTACTTTTATTCTTATTGTAAGCTTTAGTTAATGCTGCATCAAACTTTTCAGCTTCAACTCTTATCTCTAATTTTACCACATTGGTTTCTATTTTTTCCACTTTAGCTTTCATTTTATTCTTTCCTCCTAAATAGTGTGCATCTAATTTAACTAAGTCATTATACCATAAACCATTAATTCTTATCAAATAATTTATTAATATTATCTCTATTGAATATAATTTCCATCTGCATCTATATAATATATCTTACCATCAATTGTAACTTTTATTCCCTTTTCTTCTTTTTCACCAATTTCTATATCTCTACCTGATAAATCCCATAAAGTTTTATCTTCTCCAGTTTGAATATCAGTTATCCATAAATATTTATTTTCAGCACTAGTTCCAAAATAAGGCCTATTACTTATAAAAATTATTTTGTCTTCACTAATAAATTTCGGGTTAGCATTCCATAAATATTCAGGCTGTGCTTGCATTGTTGCTTCCTTAGTAAAAACGCTTCCCTTAGTGGATACATACTGCTCTTTAGATATTACTTTTGAACTTCCATCGACATTATAAAGCGTAATTACTGAATTAGTATCAGCTACTAGCATCTGTTTTCCTGATACACTAATATCAAAGCTTACACCACTATCAGCATTATTTAGGCTCTTAAATGTTTTTCCATTGCTTTCATCATTTATATAAATTGCTTTTGCAACATTTCCACTAACCAACTGAATATCCATTGATTCTTCTGCAGCTTTTTGTGGCTCGTCATTTACTTCCTCTTTAGTATTTTTATTATTTATCTCTTCCTTTGCTTGAGTTTGATTCGCACTATTAACATCATCACTATCGATCCATGCCTGTATATTCTCCTTAATATTTGCATAATCTATAGGATTTGTAATAAATTTAACTGATATTGAAAACATCACTAATAATATAACTAAAGAAATCACAATTATATTTCTTCTTCTTCTTTTCATTCTCTTTTCATATTCTCTACTGAAAATACTTGGCTTTCCCAAAGATGGCCCCCTCCAAATCTTTTTAAGTATTAATAATAAACAAATTTATTATATATTATTCCTTTCCTTAAATCTACAATATATTTCATTTTTTTGTATCTAAATAAGTTTTAATCATATGTAATTATTTTTTGCAACTATCTTTCTTTTTACATCCATTGCATTTATCTTTTTCTCCATTTTTATTCTGACAACATCCTCCACATTGTAATAATCCCTCTTTTCTTAGCTCATCTATTGTGGGTTTATAAATATTTTCCGAATATTCTTCATAATCTATAGTATTTTTTAATAAATCTTCCTTGCCAATCTTAATCATATTTTTCTCCTATGCTAATTTTATTTTTATGAATATGTTTCAAGTCATATGTGCAACTACTTATAGTATATATCTATTTTATCATATACATATGTTTTACTAAAAATTCATCATAAAATCAATTCATTCATTTAATTTTTAATTAAATATATTCAGAAATAATTACTTCCTATGTATTGATATTTCTTTGATTTTATAATCTTCCCTAAAATCTATATTTTTCCACTTTTTCACATCAAATTCGCCTTGTTTTTAATTGTCGTAAAATAAAAAATTATTGTTTTTTTATTTGTTTATTGTATAATAAAGTTAAGAGATATTAATTTGCCCATACACTTTATAGTACATAGCTATAAAGTTTTATAAACCCACACTGACGTGTTCATTTATACCCTTTCTCAAATGAACATGTGAAAACCTGTACTTTGAGCATGCAGGTTTTCTTTTTTTTACCCATTTCAATTTTATAAATTAAACATCTACCTGGAATTTCCTTTCAATTATTTCTAAAAGAAGAACAAAATCGCAGGCGACTGTGGAGCCGGAGATTTTTTTATGCATCTGCCTTTTCGAACGCATGTGAGAAAAATCTGGCAGGCGAATAAGATTTATTTTTTATTCTTTTTGACA
>NZ_LZZL01000048.1:0-49767 GCF_002006495.1 Clostridium sp. BL-8 | reverse complement strand
AACTTTTGTGTGTATCTATACTAGAAATCATATACATTTTGTGAAGCAGGCATTTAGAACTTTCCAGCGAAAATTTCACAAGTCCTGAGGAATAAAAATATATGTGATTTCGGCAAGTTACCACATAAGTTTAATTTTAAAGTTGGATATCTATAAATGTACATTATTTTGTACTTAATTATATTATTTTAGGAGGACAATTATTATATGACTATTGGAATAATTGCTGCTATGGCAGAGGAATTAGAGATTCTATTACAAGACTTAAATCTTGAAACAAAGAAAGAAAAAGCTAACATGACTTTTCACAAGGGTAAATTATATGGCAAAGATGTAGTAGCTGTAGTTTGCGGAATTGGTAAAGTAAATTCAGCTATTTGTACTCAGATATTAGCATCAGAATACAATGTAGATAAGATTATCAATGTTGGTGTTGCTGGTGGAATTGGTAAAGAAATTTATCCAGGTGACATAGTTGTTGCTGAAAATTTAGTGCAACACGATATGGATACTACAGCTTTTGGAGATAAGATGGGACAAATTCCAAGACTTGATACTTTTGATTTCAAATGCGATAAAGAGATGGTCACTTTAGCTAAAAAAGCTTGCGAAGAAATCTCAGAGTTAAACAGCTTTGTTGGAAGAATTGCTTCTGGTGATCAATTTGTTGCTAATATTGAAAAAATTCAATGGCTAGATAAGGAATTTGGAGCAATATCCTGCGAAATGGAAGGTGCTAGTATAGCACAAGTCTGCTACTTAAATTCAATTCCATTTGTAGTTATAAGATCAATTTCTGATAATGCAAATAACGGAGCACACATGGATTATCAAAAGTTTGTTCCAATTGCAGTTAAGAATTCAACTAGAATATTAAAGCAAATGCTTGAAATGATGTAAGGCATTATCAAAAATAACAAGTCAATTTATTTCCTTGTCTGATGAAAAATATTCTCAGCATATTTGAACTTGTTATTTTCTTTAATATGCCTAACGTTAATTTTCTCTACATAAATAAAGATCATACTTTGTATAAGCTATATAACATATATGCTCAATAAAAGTATGATCTTTATTATTTTACTTTAAAGTAAATTTGCTCATCTTTTCCTTTAAGTTACCCGCAATATCTTCAAGGTTACTTGCATACTGTGTAAGTTCATCCATTGTTGCGCTTACTTCTTCTGCTGATGCTGTAACTTCTTCTGATATAGATGCTGATTCTTCTGATACTGCTGCTATATTTTCTATTTGTGATTTTACTTTTTCCTTATTTACATGCATTTTTTCATTTAAATCTTTGATCTCTTTAATTGCATCTGTTAAAGGTATTATTGATTCAACTATTTTAGCGAATATATCTTCTGTTTCTTTTATAACCTGGCCTTGTGCCTGAGACATTTCTCTGCTTGCTTCCATTGCAGCTTTAGTGTTATTTCCATTAACCCCTATCTCTGTAACAATAGTTTTTATTTCATCAGTAGATTTCTTAGATTCCTCTGCAAGCTTTCTTATTTCTTCAGCAACTACTGCAAATCCTTTTCCTGCTTCCCCTGCTCTCGCCGCTTCTATACTAGCATTTAATGCTAAAAGATTTGTCTGCTCAGTAATTTCTTCAATTACATTTGATATGTAATTAATTTTATTTATACTTTCTATCATTTCTGCAACCATACCTGCGGACTTAATAGCATTTGTTTTAGCACTTGCAGCCTTATCTATTAAATCTTGGATTATAAAAATTCCCTGCTTACTTAAATCTTTAGTTACATTTGATAAATTATTAATATTACTTGTATGCTTATCAACTTCATCTATTCTATCTGATAATTCTTCTGCATTAGCTGCAATCTCAGTCGCAAATTGTGCTTGACTTGTAGCTCCAGTTGATACTTCTTGTATAGCATTTGTCACCTCTGATACTGACGATGTAGTTTCCTCTGACATACTTGCTATATTGACAGATGCCTCAATCAAACTTTCAGATGTATTTTGAACATTGTCCAGCAAATCAGATAAGCTATCCAACATAGTGTTAAAGTCATCTCCAAGTTCCTTAAATTCATCATTTGCTGTAACAGTAATTCTTCCTGTAAGGTCTCCCTTTGAAGCTTTGTTAATTACACTCTTCAATCTATTTATTTCTTTCATAAGATACAATGCTGCAATAACTCCTATGGAAACTCCTATAATAACTAATACAATTGAAATTATAATCATTGTTCCATGTATAGCCATTACTCCATCTTCAACTTCTTTGCCATCAATGATTCCAATGAGCTTCCATCCAGTCTTTTCATCAGTTTCCTGGCATACATAAAATGATTTTTTATTACTTTCAAAAGTGTATACTCCAAGGTCTTCCCCTTTGGCTGAGTTCCAGAACGATAAACCAGTAACATTGTCTTCTGCTACAGTATTTTTATCATTATTTACTATAATATCTCCATCACCATCTGCAAGTAAAACATAGCCTGTATTTAATAATTGTATTCCGCCTATGTATTTCTGCATCGCATCAAGGGACATATCAATTACTATAACTCCTATAAACTGTCCATTATCATCTTTAACTGCTTGAGCAACTGTCATAACCTGCTTTCCTGATACAGCATCTTTATACGGTTTAATATATACTATCTTACCATTAGCTGCTTTTGCTTTTACATACCATTCTCTTTCCTTAAAATTCAAATCATTTAAAGTTAAGACTCCACTATCTAATACTAGTTCGCCATTTTCTCCAGCAAAACCTGCATTTATGATTCCATCAATTGATGTTTTAGTATCCTTAAACATTCCTTGAACATAGTTTACTGTAAGCTTGTGATCTGCACCTGAATTAGTCAGATCTTTAATATGTATGTTTTTTGCTGCTACATCCATTTGCGTACCTAACACCTGTAGATACTCGGAAAATCCTTTATCAACTTCCTTAATCGTTTGTATACTAGTTGTTTTTAAGCTACTTTCTAATGCTGATTTTAATTTATAAATCGAAATTTCTCCTATTAATAATATAGGTACTATAATAAATAATACAATTCCTATAACAATTTTTCGAAATAGTTTACTATTTTTTTTCATCCCTTACGCACCCCTCATCATGTTAAATTAACTATCTAATCATCTTATAACTTATCTTTAAGGAAATATTAACAACAATGCATAGTATTGTAGCATTATACCATTTATTCAATTAAATAATATAATATTACTATAAAAATATTATATTTTCTTATACATTATTAGCTGTAATTTGTCTAGATAACGTTTTCTTATCTCTTATTCTTCTTTTTTTTCTAAATATCACTATAAAAGCTGTCCATTAAGCAGAATTTCATCTGCTTTAATAAACAGCCCAAAAACTCAATATAAGTTATTAAAATTTTACTTCCATAATATATTTGCAGCTTTTCTTGGAACTGTTCTAACATACTTTACATTTGGATATCCAATTATCATGCAAGTTACAACTTCTTTATTTTCCTCTAGTTCAACTAATTCTCTAATCTTTTCATTCCCTTGTGCTGCAAATGTAAAGAACCCGCTAAAAAATGTTCCAAGCCCTAGAGCATTAGTCATAAGTTCCATATTAGAAGATGCTAGAGATGCATTTACTTGTGAATCAGACACTACAAGAATTACTGCTGGAGCATTAAAAAATAGCCTGTCATTTTTAGGATTTTCTTTATATCCTTCATACATCTTTATCCACATCTGTGCATATCTTTTAAATGGTCTAGTTTGTTCATTTAAGTTATTAAGTATTTCTTCACCTTTAACTTTAAGACTATCAAAAACTAATTCCTTAAGTTCATCTATCTTATCTTTTACTACTACATAAGAAACGTTTTGACTATTACTACCTGTTTGAGTAAATCTTCCTGCTTCAATAATCTTAGAAATCTTTTCTGTTTCCACATCTTTATCTTTAAATTGTCTTGTAGTCCTTCTAAATTTTATGAAATTTAATAATGTTTCTGAATCTATTTTAAATTCAGTTTCATTATAAGTTTTTACCTCTTCCATATTATACTCATCTGTAGATACAGCACCTTTAGGACATACTGCAATACAATGACCACATTTAAAACATGCAATATTTCTAACTTTAGCCTTTCCATCAGCTATCTTAATATCATTGGCAAAACAATCTTTAACACAAAGTCCACAGCCCACGCATTTTTCATTATCTACAATCATCATAATATATAACTCCTTTTTATGTTGTTTTCAAGCATCCTCGCTATACAACTCATGATCTTTTTACAAGCACGCGAATAGCTTGTCCTTACCTTCAAAATATATATCATACAGTATATCACTCAGTTTATCTCTGTCAAGTAAAATAGTTATTCTACTAATACACTCAATCACTTAATTCATTGTATTGAATATATTAATAAAGATATAGATACTATTTAGGAGAATAGAATGATATCAAATTATTATATAAATATTCTAAAATCATTTAGTGCTACTTAATTTAATGAAAGCTTATAACTATTTTTAGAACAAAAATACTGATGCAACGACATATGCCATCACCATTGCATCAGTAAAATTCCTCTAATCTTTAAATTTTCCTAAATAAGTTTATTTGTAAACCTTAAAACTCTAGAAGCATATTATTCCATACTGCATTTCCATGAGTTGAATCAGCAATTCCCTTATGTACATATCCAAATCCCTCATAAAAATGAATTAAATGTTCCTTGCAAGTCAAAATAATCCCCTTTTTCCCTCTATCACGAGAAATATTTATCAAGTAATCCATTAATTTTCCTGCAATACCTTCATGCTGATAATCAGGAGCTACAGCTAATCCAAAAACAGCTTGATAGTCTCCTCTTGGATTATGCAACGATGCATCATGATATAATTCATCTGGCAGGCTTGGTTTATCTGTTATACATCCGTTAATATATCCAACAATTTTATTATCAATTTCTGCAACAAAAAAACTTTCTGGAAATGCATCAAATCTCTCATAAAAACTTTTCAAAGATGCCCCTTCAGCCTTTGGGAAACATAAATTTTCTATATCTGCAACATATTTTATATCTTCTCTTACTACTGGTCTAATTAAAATACTGTTCATTACCTGACCTCTCTTCACTTTATATTAAGATTTAAGTATATAATTTAAATCCATCATATACTTACTTATTTTTATTAACAATATATTTATCTATATCATTATATATTATTGCCTGTATTATTTCTACGAAAGCATTTTTTTCCTTTCCATGGAAAGATACTAATAATTATAAATTTTTGCTAGACTATAATTCAAAAACAGCCACAAAACATACTAAATTGTATATAGTATTTTGTGACTGCTCTCTCAGACTTCTTAATTGACTATTTAATTTTTATTTTAGGTTTATAATTATTTAAAACTTAATAAAAAATACTTAGTTTAACTGAACCAGCTTCCAGCACTGTGCATCATATCCATTATCAGTCCACTGTTGTACGTTCTCTCCAGCAGTCGCTGAGTTAGCATTGACATCAAGACATTTACCACTATTCTTATTAACAATTTTACAGTAACCATTACCAAGATCTTCTATTCTCCACTTTTGGCAATCAGCTCCATTGTCATTCCACTGTTGTACATTTGCGCCATCATTAGTATGCATTCACGACTTCCAATGCCATACCACTTTGAGCATTAATAAGCTTATAGTAACCATCATTAGTTGATATTATAGTCCACTTCTGAGGATTTAATCCGTTATCATTCCACTGCTGCACATTTGCTCCAGCAGCTGTTGACCCCTCTGAAACATCAAGACACATAGTATCATTGCTACACTTTGAAGATAATTTATACTGCTTGCCTGAATTTATAGACTTAAGAGGGAGAATGCTTGCAAACTTAATTTGGACATTATGACCGCCTTCTGTTCTTGGTACGCTAGTTACTGCTGCTATTTCATTCGTACCTGTCTGATAAACACTACTCCAGTCAAGGTTATATCCAAAAGTCCAAGGCTGCTGATCATTAGTATACCAGGAAGCGCCATAGTCAAGACTAAAGGATAGATTATTTGTACAAGATGTAACCATTAGCCTTCCATCAGAAAGAGATGTAATATAAGGTCCTGCTTTTTGATCCGGAATCTTTGTCCCTATCCCTGAAGTCCAAGTTTTGCCATCACTTGAAGTTTTGCAGAATATATTAGCATCTTGAGTACCAACTACTTCAAAAACTACAATGTAATTTCCATTAGTCATCTTCGTCACTACAGGCATACCAGGTCTTCCAGCTGAATTATTATCCCAAGCTACCCATATCTCTTTCCCCCAAGTAGCACCTCCATCATTAGAAATCCTTTCTGAAATAATCTGAGAATATGAAGGATTTTCAGTTACATGTTTTTCGTTAGCATAAAAACAAGCCAAACTTCCATCATTTAATATTTGAAAATGTGGCTCATAAATACCTTTATCTGGATTTCCGAGACTTCCTGCTGTTCCTTCATTTGAATCCAAGGTTGAAAGATATGGCCATGTCACTCCTCCATCAGTACTCTTATAAATATAAATTCTATAGGATTCCTGCCATCTAACTGATCTTGCTGCCAATCTTAATTCTCCATTTGGTAATTGAACAATTTGAGCATTATCTAAATCTCTATTATTATCTGCGATTGTTGATATAAGTTTCCATGTCCTGCAGTTATCAGTGCTTTTGAATACCTGAAGTCTTGTCCCTCCCCATGATGACATGTGAGTATACCCATTATTATCATATATTGTTAATGCACATAACCAAGTACCATCTGACAGCTTAGTAAGCCTTGCATATTCTGATCCAAAGGTTCCAGGTCTTATTCCTCGTGCATCAGGCCCTGCATCATCAAAAGTATTAATATTAGTAATAATCTTTGCTTCTCCAAAAGTTGCAGTATTTGCAGCACTTACTGGAGACACAGCTAAAAAAGTAGATAAAACTAACATTAAACACATAGAAAACTTAAATCTTTTCTTTTTAAACATTCTAACATCTCCTCTATACTTATTTTAAGTTTCTATATATAACAGCTAAATTTAAAACATACCCTCTTTATTAAATTCAGCTTATTATAAGACTTAATTTATTACTGACATTTACTCCTGTTATCTTGTTACTCTTTTATTATTTTATATATTTCTTCAATAGGTACCTTTGGTTGTCTTTCAAACGTAAGAATCCCATTCATCTCTTGTTCTACATCTGTAAGCTGGGTATAGCAAAAACCTTGAACAATTTCTGAGCTTTTTAAAGGTTCAACTACTGACTTTATTCTTTTAATAAAATCTTCTTCATTTACAGCTCCCGAATATCCCCAGCCATTTTTCTCTTGGTTCTTATATGCTATTCCTCCAAATTCAGAAACAAGTATTGGCTGCCCATTATATTTATATTCACCAACAAATATTCTTCTTTCTGATGGCATCGTATCAACCAAATTTTCAACTGCTTTATATCTCTGCTTAAGAATCTCTGAACGCCACTCATAATCATGGATATTGCACAAGTCAGTTTCAACAAGCTCCCAGCCGTCATTAGATACAACTAGCCTAGTTGCATCTAGAGATTTTATAAGATGATACAAAGCTAGAGCGTGCTCTTGCTGTTTTACTTCAGTCAATATTTTAGGCACACCCCAGCTTTCATTAAGAGGCACCCAAACAAAAATTGACGGATGATTATAATCCCGATCTATTACTTCATGCCACTCTATAGAAATCTTTTTTGCATAATCCTCAGAATAATCAAAAGCATTTGCCATTTCTCCCCAAATTATCAGACCAAGCTTATCGCACCAATATAGATAACGCGGATCTTCAACCTTCTGATGCTTCCGAGCTCCATTAAACCCTAAAGCCTTCGTCAATTCTATATCCCTTTTTAATGCTTCATCTGATGGAGCTGTTAGAATTCCACCTGGAAAATATCCTTGATCTAATACCAATCTCATATAATAGGGTCTATTATTAAGGCATACTTTACCACCTTCTACCGACACCTTACGCATTCCAAAGTAACTCTTGACATCATCTACTAAATTACCATCACATATAAGCTTAAATTCCACATTATAAAGAAATGGTGTTTCTGGTGTCCATAAATGAGAAAAGTGATGTTCATTAAATTCGTTAAGTTTTATTTTTCGAGACTCAACCTTAGATTTGATTCTATAAATATCATCTACAATGACTTTTTTATCAAAACAAATATTCACCTGCAATTGAATATCCTTCAAATTTTCATAACCATTAATAAAATACTCAATTTCAATTTCAGTCGTATCAATAAAAGAGGTATATTTTACTTTTTCAATATTGATTTGTGAAACTGCTTCCAGCCAAACAGTCTGCCAAATACCTGTGGTATTGGTATACCAAATAGCCTCAGATTTCTCTTTCCAATACTGCTTCCCTCGAGGTAATGTCAAATCTTCGCTAAAATCTTCAGCCCTTACAACTATAACATTATCGCCTTCAACTAATTCATTGGTTATATCTATCTTAAAAGGAGTATTTCCACCTTGATGAGACATCACATGCTGTCCATTTATCCATATATCTGCTTTATAATCAACTGCTCCAAAATGAAGTATTGTGTCATAACCTAAAAAAGTTATTGGAAGCTTAAATTCTTTCTTATACCAAACAAGATCATGAAAATCAGTTTTGCCGATGCCGCTTAATTCACTTTGATATGAGAAAGGGACTTGAATTTTCATTGAAAAATGCTTTTCAGATAAATACCATTTTTCCTTATCACCCACTCTTTTATCATCAAATTCAAATTCCCATTCACCATTTAAGTTTTCCCATAGTTCTCTTTGGAATTGAGGCCTAGGATATTCGTTTCTAATCATATTTTCCAACATCATTCCCCCTAACTTTTAAACATTTTTATTTTACTTTAATATAAAATCACATCTTTTTAGAGACACTGCTATTACGTATCTCAATTATCCTTTTACTCCTGAAAGTGCCACACCTTTAATAATGTGCTTTTGTAAAATTATAAATACTATGATTGTAGGTACTGCTGCAATTGAACTAGCGGCCATAATCGTATTTATTTGGCTAATATTACTTCCTAAGAAAGTTGGCAGACCTGTTGCCAAAACCATATTTTCCTCTGAGGTTATAGCTATATATGGCCATATGAAGTTATTCCAAGATAGGATGAAGTAAAATATTCCTATGGAAACCATTGCTGATTTCGTAAGAGGCACACAAATTTTATACCATATCCTAAAATCCTTGCATCCATCTAACTTTGCAGCCTCAATATAACTGTTAGGAATTCCATCCATAAATTGTTTCATTAAAATTATTCCAAGAGGATTTGTGAGACCTGGCAAAATTATTCCCCAGATATTATCAATAAGCTTTAAATGTAAAACTGTATCGTATAATGGTATCATAATAGCTTCTGTTGGTATTAATAACCCTGACACCACTACAAGATAAATAAGAGCCTTCATCTTAAACTGTTTTTTTGAGAACGCATAAGCAGCAAGGGAGCTTGTTACAACACAAATTACTGTAGTGATTAATCCTATAATGCAGCTATTAAATGTCCATAAAAAGATTTTTGAGGTTGTTATAACCTTTATATAATTTTCCAGAGTCAAATCCGAAAAATTGAACCAATCCTTTAGCTCTATTGCATTAACACCATTAGGTTTAAGTGCTACAATAAACATCCATAAAAGAGGAACAAGAAAAATAACTGCTATAGCTATAGCCAAAATATTAAGTAATGCTTTTTTCATTTTAATCATACTCCTCCTTTTCCTTAATCTTTCTTATTTACAAATCTATATTGAAGTGCTGCTACTACGAGCATTATGATGCAGAAGAGGATTGATTGGGCTGATGCCATACCAAAAGCATCTTTCTTAAACCCTGTCATATAAATATATCTTATTATTGTATTGGTAGCATCTCCAGGACCACCCTGAGTCATAATATGTGGTTGTCCAAAAATTTTTAAACCTGCTATTACTTGAAAAAATATTTGTACGCGAATTACACCTGACAAAGATGGTAAAGTTATATGTATAAACTTTTGAAATGAACTCGCTCCATCAATAGCACTTGCTTCATATAATTCTTCAGGTATTTCTTGAAGGCCTGCTAGGAATAAAACCATTACAAAGCCAACTGTCCACCAGACCGTTGTTATATCTATTGCCCACCATGCGTAATTTGAATCTGTTAACCAGCTTATATTTCCATGAATGCCTATCTTGGAAAGAACTGCATTGACTAATCCATTGTTGGAATCAAACATTCTGAGCCAAATAAAACTTACTACAGAAACTGATAACACATATGGCATAAAATATATTCCTCTAATTGCAGTTCTAAACATTATCTTTTGGTTGACTATCATAGCAAGCGCAAGTCCCAAAGCAATTATAATTGGCGCCGATATGATTAAAAAGTAAAAAGAATGCCATAGATTACTATAGAAATCTTTATTCTTCAAAATACTAATATAATTTTTGAATCCAACATATTCATCTGCCCCAGCTACTCCCCATGAAAAAAAGCTCATATATCCGCCTTTTATCACAGGCCAAATGTAGAATATAATAAAAACTACAAGAAATGGGGCCAAAAATGCTAGGGCTGACATTTCATTCTTAATTATCTTAGCCATTTTATTCTCTTTAACTACTTTAGGATCTGTGTTTGATACCTCTAATTTTGTGCCCATATAAACATTTCGCCTCCTAAACTTAAGCATAAAAATTGCACCATAAGCTGCAATTTTTATACTTTTTTAATAACAACTAATTGCCTAATATATCATTAATATTTTTCTCCATTGTCTGAAGCCCTTCTTGAGGGGTAACCTTTTTAAATACTATGTTTTGTAAAACTTCTTGTATTGCTGTATCTATTGAATTATATTTATCTGTTGGCGGAGCAAACTTAACTGTCTTTTGAGCTGCTATAAATTCGTTTCTATAAGGTAACCCAGTGTATTCTGAACTTTCAGCAACTGCTTTTCCTGCAGGTACATGTCCAGCTTGTCCCCATGTCTTTCCACCAACTTCTGTATAATATTTAGCAAATTTCATTGCTGCTTCTTGTTTTGCTGAATCTACATAAGAAGGAACTATCAATGTATGAGAGCTAGCCCAATGGGTTTCACTTCCAAATATCGGTGGAAGTGGTACAGCTGCAATCTTGTGTTCTTTATCATCAAAATGCTGGCCTGCCTCCCAAACTCCTCCAAACCATATTGCTGATTTACCATCGCTAAAGGTCTGCCATGGAGTTTTATCATTAACATCACTAAGTTTTGTATCATATAAATTCATATAAAAATTCAAAACATCAAGCGCTTTATCATTATTAACTGCAGCCTTAGTCAAATCATCATTAAGTAAATTTCCTCCAGCTTCATAATACAAATTATAGAATGGTTCTTGAAAATACGGAGTATTAACAGACATAGGTGTAACATCCGGTACCTTCTCCTTTATCTGTTGTAGGAATTTTACAAATCCTTCTTTTGATACATCTTCAAGTTTAGGTTTTCCATCATCAGTAAGTAAATCTGCTTTTTTAAGTATATCCGTATTGTAATACATCACATGAAAATGTGTATCTATTGGTACTGCATAATGCTTTCCATTAAACACTACACTTTTAGCATTAGAATCTGTTATTTCATCATAACTAAGTCCAACTTTAGAAACTATATCATCCAAAGCCAATACCTGTTTTGCTTTCACAAAAGGTGCTATTTTATCGACATGAGCTATAGCAATATCTGGACCTTTTCCAGAAGCAAGAGCTGTTCCAAGTTTTGCATAATAATCTGCTGAATCAAGCCTTAATTGTTTAATAACAACTTCTTTTTGGGAATCATTAAAATCTTTAACAATCTTATCTTCGTAATCTCCATCACCACCACCAAAAGGATTCCAAAATACAAGTTCTACTGGAGAATCACTTGTCTTAGCAGGTGAATTTTCAGCAGATGTTTTTGAACTGCTGCTTGAGCAGCCTGTAATTCCTAATGACAAAGTGCACGCAATAGCTATCACTGTACACACTAACCGTTTACATTTCATAATGTTTTTCCCCCTCTAATGTTTTTAAAGTTTCATTTCATGCTATTATAATACTAAAATATGAATTTATAGCAAATCAAAAAAATAATCAAATTTGTGCAATAAATAAATATACTTAAAGTTAATCATTAATAAACATCTATAAATTAATTCACTTACCTGCATTATTTACATATAAGTGTAATATTTAAAGATTTTTATTTCTCAAACTTTGTAAATACCTAGAAACCATTTAAAATTAAAGATTGATTGTCATGATAGTAAGTGTTAGTTATCTTTTACTAATAGTTTTATATTGAACATAAGCTAGGCAGAGTATTGATAATAATAAAAAAATTGCAGAACATTACTAATACTTCTAATGTCCTGCAATAATTTGGTTAGAAAATAATTTAATTAATAAACTCTCTAAAATCATTTCATACTATATGCTCTTTTCCTATATTCCTTTGGTGTATAGCCAGTACTTTTTTTAAAAACCTTAGAAAAATATCTTGGATCTTCTATTCCAACCCGTATTCCTATGTCATTAATTTTAAGCTCCGAATTTTCCAATAAACTTTTAGCGTTTTTAATTCTTACCTTTGTAAGATAATCAACAAAACTCTCATTCATCTCTTTTTTAAACAAATTTACAAAGTAATTTTTACTTAAATGAACATGGTTACTTATTGTTTGCAGCGAAATCTCCATTGCAAAGTTTTCTTCTATATAACTTCGTGCTTTTGAAACACTATTTTTATCAGAATTATATATATCCATAACCATGTCTATAGCCTCATTGAATACTAATTTAAACCAATCTATTATATCTCCAATCGTTTCGAGATATTTAATCTGCTCATAAAAAGCCTTTTTCTTGTTATTTATAATATCTACATCTTTACATATTTCTGAGTATATACTTATTAGCGAAACTACCAATTCCAATGGTATTGTATTAAGTGCTTCATAATCTCTTAATTCTGCAATTTGATTAAATATATCATCTATTAATGTATTTGTTTCGCTACGTTTTAATAAATATATATAATCTCTTATTTTTTTAAAGTCTAAGCTAATTTGTCTATTAATAACATTTTGTGAAATTGTATTTGCGTAACTAATAATTTTTCCGCAACCATTAAAAACCTTAAAATTACTGGCATTTTTAGCTTGAGTATACCCTCTGTTTAAACTTTCTAAATTATTAACAGCATCACTAATTCCAATTGTTATACTATATTTCAATTCCGTCTTTATGGCCTTTATAATCTTTTCTCCTATAGAATTTAGAATTTCAAATTTATTTAATTCACTAGCATAATCCATTACCTTTAGAATAAGATTTACTTCTCCACCGTTTCCATTATATACTTCACCTTTACATGAAACTTCACCATTAACTGTACTCTCTACAATATTATGAACTTTCTCGAATAATTTTATTTTTTCCTGTTCTAGCATTCCTGCAGTCACTTTTTCATAGTAGTCCACACTCACATTAAAAACAAAATATCCATTCATTAAATAACTTAAATCCATTTGCTGTATTATGCTTTTTGTAGCTTCATTCCACGAAACAGCATTCATGGAGAGTTCCCATAAGAATTGTTCCTTTTCAACAACTTTGCTTTTTAAGGCTTTAATTCTCATTTCATTTAATTTAATCTGCTTATCCTGCTCTATCACAATAGAATCTCTTACTTTAATCAAGATACGTTCCATATCAGCTGGCATCATATCTGATTTTACAAAGTATTCAGAGGCTCTAAGGCTTATTGCTTCTTTTGCATATTCGAAATCCTGCAAACAAGTCAAAATTATTATCTTTGTCTCAGAGTTTATAGCTCTTATATTCTTAATAAATTCTATCCCGTCCATTATGGGCATTTTTATATCTGTTATAACGATTTCCGGATTGAATTTCTTAAAAACTTCCATAGCTTCTTGTCCATTTGAGGTATCTCCAATAACTGTTAAACCTAATCGCTCCCAATCAATCATGGATTTTATACCCAATCGCACAATTACCTCATCATCAACTAATAAAACACCAAACATAGTACACACCTCATTCCATTTTAGGTAAAGAAATTTTAATCTTAGTTCCTTCATTTATCTCGCTTTCTACAGTAATTCCATATTCCTTTCCACATATAAGTTTTATTCTTTCCTGAACATTTGCAATACCTATACCTGAAAATGATTCGCCAGTCTTTCGTTTTGATTCTTTAGTAATATCACTCTCATTAATATCAAAGCCACATCCATTATCAATTATTTCAATATTAACTTTATCTTGATTAATTGAGCTACTAATCTCTATTATTCCTCCTTTAAGTTTATCCGACAATCCATGTAAAATGGAATTCTCTACTATAGGCTGTAATATTATCTTTGGAACTTTTAATTTCATTGTTTCTTCATCTATATTAAAATTTACATCTATATTAAAATTAAATCTAAATTTCTGAATTCCTAAATAGCACTTAACATGTTCAAGTTCTTCTTCAAATGGAATAACTTCATTTCCTCTACCTAAACTTATATGCAGCAGCCTTGAAAGCATATTTGCCATTTCTGCCGTATTATTTGCTTTTTGAAATAATGCTGTCCATTTTATCGCATCTAAAGTATTGTATAAAAAGTGAGGGTTTATTTGTGCCTCTAATGCTTTAATCTCGGCTATTCTCTTATTACTTTGCTCTTCATATACTTTGTCTAGTAATTCTTGAATCTTATGTATCATAAAATTATAGCTTTGCTGAAGTATTATAACCTCTTCTGAAGTTTTTCTATTGATTTCTATTTTTTCATTCAAACTTCCTGCAACTACTTTCCTCATAATTTTGCTCATATCTTTTAATGGCCTTGAAATTCCAGCTGCTATAAATGCTGAAAAAATAGATGAGAAAATTACACAAATAAATGCCACAATAAATATTATTCGTACAACTTGATCTGATTCTCTATATAAATATTTACTTTTTACAATATTAATAACTCTCCAATTACATCCCTTTAATTTTAACGAATTTGCTACAACTGATTCATCTAAATATTTTGTTTCAAAGCTTGATATGTCTTCAGAACTTTTCATAATATTAGAAATATCTCTGCTACTAAATAATTCATTTATATTTTTATAAAGCATGCTCTTATCTGGATGAGCTATTATCATTCCTTTTTCATCAATTACAAAACATTGATCCGTCATATCTCCTTGACTTGATTTACTACAGATCTCAGACAGTTTGTCCTCTCTGATGTCAATAACAGCTGCAAGGTTCAATGGTCTCATATCATCTAAGTTATATACCTGCTTTCCAAGAGAAAATACATTCACTCTCTGATTGTCTTGGTATCCATACCTTGCTGCTCTCGTAGAAAACCAAGTGTAGTTATTATCATTACTTATGATTTCCTGATAGTACGAGGAGTTCCCTTTTAGTACATCATCTGAACAATAATAAGTCCCCTTTAAATAGTACTTAGGTGAAATAAATGAGATTGTTTGAACCTCTTGTGTAGTTGCTATATGGTATGCAAGTTTAGTTGCTAATGGTATATTACTTAAAATCTCACCGCTATAGTTTGAATTTTCTTCATCTTTTACAACAGACTTTAAACTCGATATTACATCAGGATTAGAAATTATCTGCATAAGGCTGTCCTTACAATTATTTAGCATGGTTTCAATATTTTCTGCTGTCTGCCTTATGGACTGCCTTGAATAATCTTTTACTTTATTATCTATAGCAGCTTTCGAAATTGTATAGCTAACAATTCCTATTACCAAAAGTGGTATCAATGAAAATATTGTTAAATAACATTGAATTTTAAACTTAATGCTATTTCTCTTTGAATAAAATAAGCTATAAATTTTTCTATATGCTCTCTTCTTTGTTTCTATAATTTTAAGCCACTCATATTTTAAGCTCATTACATCACCCCTATATATCACTTTGGGATTACAATACCAATAATAATTGTATACGTTTTAATTTTCCAATTAAATTATATCACAGCATACTTAAAACATTTATCATCAGTTTAATCTTAAAAATTATACTTGGCTTTTTTAATTAAATTTTGAATTTAAAAAGAGCATAAATTCGAATTGCCAGAACCAACCTAATGGCTCTGCTCTACTCGCTTTGATGCTCTCTCTTTTCTTCTATTTTTTATTCCATCTTGTATGACTGCTTCACCTGGCAGCCAGTCTTTTTTATTTCTTAGTTGATTTTTTGACAGGGACAATTACTTTAATTCATGAACAAATAATCCACTTCTTAGCTTTGGCTCAAACCAAGTTGATTTTGGAGGCATTACTTCTCCAATATCTGCAACACTCATTATGTCACCAACCTCAGTTGGATACATTGAGAATGCTATCTTCATATCAGTATGAACTCTTTTTTCAAGTTCTTTAAGTCCCCTTATTCCACCAATAAAATCTATTCTATCTGATGTTCTTACATCTTCAATACCCAAGATAGGCGTTAAGACGTTATTTTGTAGGATTGCAACATCAAGACTCTCTATTGGATCTTCTGTATTATAAGTTCCATCCTTTGCCTCAAGCAAATACCATTTATCTTCTACATACATTCCAAAGGTATGCTTTTTAGATGGTTTAACTGGTTCTTTACTCATTGATTCTATTATATTAAACTTATCTTTAAGCTTTTCCAATAATTCATCTTTAGTTAAGCCATTTAGGTCTTTAACAACTCTATTATAGTCCATAACCATTAAATCATTATCTGGAAATGCAACTGCTAAGAAGTAGTTAAATTCTTCATCTCCTGTATAATTAGGATTTTGCTGTCTTCTCTTAAGTCCGACTTTTACAGCTGATGCTGATCTATGGTGTCCATCTGCGATATATAGATAATCTATTTCTTTGAACAAATCAATTAATTCGTTTATTATAATATCATTATCTACCACCCATACAACATGAGTTATTCCATCCTCAGCTACAAAATTATATACAGGTTTTCTTTTACTCTCATTTTGAATCCATGCATCTATTATTTCTGATGCAATTTGGTCTTCTTTATACGTTAAGAAAATTGGACCGGTATTGGCATCGCAATAGTCAACATGATTAATTCTGTCCTTCTCTTTATCTGCTCTAGTAAATTCATGCTTTTTTATGACATTATTCATATAATCATCAATTGATGCACAAAATACTATTCCAGTTTGAGATCTCCCGTTCATAATCTGTCTGTATATATAAAGACAAGGTTTCTCATCTTTAATAAACTCTCCATCCGAAATCATTCCATAAAGATTATCCCTAGCCTTTTCATACACCTTTGGGTCATGAATATCTATTGATGGGTCTAAATCTATTTCAGCTCTATCAACATGGAGAAATGAGTGGGGATTCCCCACTACCATTTCTCTTGCTTCTTCGCTGCTCATTACATCATAAGGTAAAGCTGCTATTTTTGAGGCTAATTCTTTAACCGGCCTTATTCCCTTAAAAGCTTTAATTACTGCCATTCAAAATTCCTCCCAAATACTATAGATTAAAGAATTCCTTAATTACTGAAACTACTTCTTCACCAATTCTTGTTTGAGCTTCTTCAGTTGCAGCCCCAATGTGTGGTGTAACACTTACTTTTGCATGGTTTATTAATTTTTCGTTTTTAGTTGGTTCCTCTTCAAATACATCAATACCTGCTCCGGCAATTTCTCCGTTATCAAGCGCTTCAAGTAACGCTGCTTCATCAACAACTTTACCTCTAGCACAATTTATAAGGTATGCTGTATTCTTCATTAATTGCAATTCTTTCTTTCCTATTAATGAACCTGCATTCTTATCGTATGGAACATGAAGTGAAATAAAGTCTGAAGTTTTTAATACTTCTTCCAATGATACAAAATCATAAGTTAACTCATCATGCTTTCCTTCAATTGTGTAATATACAACCTTCATGCCTAAAGCTGTAGCTTTTTTAGCTAAAGATTGACCTATTCTTCCCATTCCAACAATTCCAAGTGTTTTTCCTGCAATTTCAGTTCCTTGATACTTCTTTTTATTCCATTCACCATTTCTCATTGTATAATTAGCTATAGCAATAAATCTTGCAAGCGCAAACATATGTCCAATTGCAAGTTCTGCAACTGAATCTGAACTTGCAGCTGGAGTATTTCTAACTGTTACTCCTTTTCCTTGAGCCGCTGGAATATCTATATTATCAATTCCAACTCCTGCTCTGATAGCTAATTTTAAATTTCCACCTGCTTCTACTTCAAATACATCTGAAGTAAGCTTAGTAGCTGATCTTATAACTACCGCATCAAATTCCTTTAATTTTTCTCCTAGTACATCCTGCCCAAAATGCTCATTGACTACTTCTGCCCCAAGTGTCTCTAGAGCCGCAATTGCTGTACTTTCTAATCCGTCGTTTGTTAATACTTTGATCATTTTAAGAATCCCCCTTGATTATTAAATTGCTTATTGCTTTATATTCTTTTTTATTCAACAAGAATTTAAGACATATAGAAATAAAGTATTATAAAATTACATATCCTATTAAAACCATCTGAATTATAGGGCTAAAAAAATAGCATAAATCTAAATTTTACTATATTTCCTAATAACTTTTAAATTCCTGCAATTGTATAAGTCCCCATATGATGGTTGTAATTTATTAGTTTCTAAATTTATAATATTTATCTTATATACTTAAAACTCATTTGTTTTATTCTACTACTTATTTGCTTTCAATTCAATACTTTACAGACCAAATTATGATTTTGATTATGCTTTTATATCCTATTCTCTGTAAACGGACACAATTCTCCAAAAAACATTATAATTTTTTCTTAGTTTATAATATTATATCTTAATACTTTTTGATTAATAAATATTTATTATGGTTTACTGTAATTTGGCATGTTAGTCCATCCTATATAAATTGCGTTAAAAATTTTAGAATGCTTATTTAACATTTACACCCATTGGAATCACTAGTATAAATCCATCATCGCGGCCTATACAGCTTCGCATATCCATGAATATTAAAAAAGCTGCCTTTCACATATTATATACTCCCTTTTATGATAGACTATTTTATTATTTTAATTATTCATCATAGAAAAAATATATCTGTAACAAGACAGCTCTTTAATCTGCTAAAATAAGTAATACTTAATATATATTTTTATATTTACACTCTAAATATTTCAAGAAATATTTTGTTGATATATCTTTTCCCGTTACTTTCTTAATTAATTCCTCTGGCGTATATATAGCTCCATACTTATGAATATTATCCTTTAACCAATTATTGATGTATGTTAAATCACCAAATTTTAAATCTTTTATAGCATTTTCATTGTCCTTTAGCAATTGATTGAGGAATTGTCCTCCATAAATATTGCCTAGTGCATAAGTTGGAAAATATCCAAACTGACCTGAAGCCCAATGTATATCCTGCAAAATTCCCTCACTATAACTTTTAGGTTCTACTCCTAAATATTCTTTATATTTCTCATTCCAAATTCTTGGTAAATCTTTAACTTCAATCTCACCATTGATTAGCTGTTTCTCAATCTCATATCTAATTATTATGTGCAGATTATACGTTACTTCATCTGCTCCTGTCCTTATCAAAGAAGGAATAACATAATTAACTGAATCATAAAATTCCTCTACAGTTATATCTTTTAAATTTTCAAACTGCATTTTAATAAAAGGTAAGATAACACTTAAAAACTCTCTGCTTTTTCCAATAATATTTTCATAAAATCTAGATTGAGATTCATGTATACCTACAGAAGCTCCATGTTCTAATCCTGTCCCCTGAAGTTCATCTGGTATGTGTTGTTCATATAATCCATGCCCACCTTCATGAAGAATACTAAAAATATTTCCTAATAGATCATTTTCATAATAGTGAGTTGTTATTCTAACATCTCTATTTCCAATTTCAATTGTTAATGGATGAGTAGTTTCATCTAATCTTCCTGCTTCCATATCAAACTTGATCATATTTAATAAAAATAAACTGAGCCTTTTTTGTTTCTCTATTTCATATTTTCCACTTATATATTTTCTATCTATATGTTTTTTGCTATTTTTAACGTAATCCAGTAATTTTAGTACTCCAATCTTTAATTCATCAAGCAGTTTATCTAATTTTCTTACAGTCATCCCTTCCTCATATTGATTAAGTAGCGCATCATATCTATTTTCTTTATATCCATAATATTCAGCAAATTGTCTTTTAAAGCTCACCATTTTCTCTAAATATGGTTCAAATATTTTAAAATCATTTTTTTCTCTTGCTTCTTCCCAAGCGGCTTCTGATAAAGCTGCGGCAATAGTAAATTCCATATGCATATTTGCTGGAATTTTACTTGATTCATCATATACTTTCTTCATTTCACGAATCATTGCTCTATCTATTTCAGACAGTTCATTATTAATGAGTTCAAAATATTTTATAAACTCTTCTACTGCACTTTCTGTTGATAACTTAAAAATTTCTTCTGCCACAATTCCCATTGTGACTGATCTCTGCTCTAATGCTTTCGCAGGCATAGTTATTTTCATATCCCAATAAGCAAGGTTTAACAGCTTAATAAGGCTTTCAATTTTAGTAATATGCTCCCGTACATCATTTAATTTTCTATTTACTTCTTCCTTCAACTGTATCCATTCACCTCCTCTTCTATTAAATATATATACCTAATTTATAAAGTTGACTCATTATATTGATATATTTATTAGATTTTAAGTAGATATATCCAATAAAAATCATAAATACATAACACCTACTCTGTCAAAAAAATTATTCATTTCATAAAGCAAAAAGAGGTTATTTTCAAATATATAATCCATATTTGAAATAACCTCTTTTTATTAACTATATTTAATTCTATTTTAAGTTAGAATTATTTTTTACCTTCTATATAAGCTTTGTCAAAGTATACTTGACCAAGTGGAGATACTCTTACACCTTTAACATATTCTTTTACACCTTTTGGATATGATGTATACCATAATGGAATAACTGGTTGATCTGCCATCAACATATCTTCAGCTTGGTGCATTAAATCTATTCTCTTACTAGCATCTTTTTCTTGCTTTGCAGCTTGAACTGTTTTGTCAAATTCTGGATTGTTGTATCCTGGATTGTTGTTATCTGAATTTGATAAGAACATATCTAAGAATGTCATTGGATCAGTGTAGTCAGCTGACCAGTTATCTCTTGCAATTTCATATTGTTTTTGAATTCTTGTATTTTGGAATACTTTCCATTCTTGAGATTGAAGTTCTACATTTACACCAATCTTTTTCCACATATCTTGAATAGCTTGATATACAGGACCATTTACTCCACCTTCTGGATTATACATTACTACAAGTGGTGGTAATCCTTGACCATCTGGATATCCAGCTTCTGCTAATAATTTCTTAGCTTCATCTATATTACCCTTTGGATCAAAATAGTTTTTACTTGCAAAATCTTTTCCGTCTGGACCAGTCATTCCTTCTGGAACATAACTGTGAGCTGGTGTATTACCAGTTTTAACTACATTGTCAACAAGTGATTGTCTATCTATAGCAAGGTTTAATGCCTGCCTGAATTTTAAATTACTTAAAACCTTAGCAGCATTTGGATCTACAGCTGCAGCTTTATCAGAAACATTTATAGAAATATAAGAAATTCCTAAAGCTTTGAAATTAGTTGCACTTTTATCCTTTAGTGCACCTTGAACTTCAGATATTGGAACAGCATCTACCATATCAAATTGGCCTGCTTTATAACTTGCCCAAGCTGATGTTGGTTCGGAAACCATCTTCATAGTTACTTTTGAAAGCTTAACATCATCTTTTGCTTCATAGTTGTCATTCTTTTCTAATACTAGTTGATTTTTAATCTCATAATCTGTTAATTTGAAAGGACCATTTGAAACAAATGTCTTTGCATCAGTTGCCCAATCCTTATTAGCTGATACAGCCTTTTCATCTAGTGGATAATAGCATGGGAATGCTGTTAATTCTGGGAAATATGCACATGGTGCTGCTAATGTAACTACAATTGTACTATCATCAGTAGCTTTTACTCCTACATCATCCATAGATCCTTTTCCAGTATTAGCTGCTTCTGCACCCTTAATGTAGTACATTTGATATGAATATTCAGCAGCTGTTGCTGGATCTATTACTCTCTTCCATGCATATACAAAGTCGCTTGCCTTAACTGGGTCTCCATTTGACCATTTAAGGTCTTTCTTTAAATGGAAAGTATAAGTTAACTGATCATCAGAAACTTCCCATTTTTCAGCTTGACCTGGAATTGCTTTATCCTTGTCATCTAATTTTGCAAGACCTTCAAAAAGATTACTGTCTACAATTGAACCATCAACCGCTGCATTTAATCCTGGATCTAAAGTTTTTGGATCAGAACCTAAGTTGTAAACCAATTCTTGTTTGTCTGCAGCTGAACCTGATTTATCAGAAGATTTAGAGCCACCACAACCAGCTAAAACTGAAAGCGATAATGTAGCTGCTAAAGACACTGCAAATAATTTTTTCATTTTGCTTGTTTTCATTGATATTTCCCCCTTAATTTAAATATTGATTATATAATAACTGTTTAAGTTGTTATTTCTAAAACTTATTAACAGCATAATAGCAAATTACTTATTCTTCTATTTTCTTAGTCATATAAATGACATGCCACAAAATGCCCCGGTTTAACTTCCTTTAATTCAGGATCAATCTCTGAACAGATTGGTTTAGCACATCTGCATCGCCCTTTAAATCTGCATCCTGGTGGAGGATCTATAGGTGATGGTATATCACCTTCTAATACTATTCTTTTGTTATTTTTTGCTATATCTGGATCTGGTATTGGTACTGCTGAAAGTAATGCTTGCGTATATGGATGTAAAGCTTCTGAATACACCTTATTACTTTCTCCTCTTTCAACCATTCTTCCAAGATACATAACTCCAATATGAGTTGATATATGTTTAACCATTGAAAGGTCATGGGCTATAAACAAATAAGTTAATCCTAATTCTTCTTGAAGTTCTTCAAGCATGTTTATAACCTGTGCCTGTATAGAAACATCAAGAGCTGAAATTGGTTCATCACATACTATTAATGATGGTTCTACAGCAAGAGCTCTTGCTATACCAATTCTTTGTCTTTGTCCTCCTGAAAATTCATGAGGATATCTATTTATATGATCTCCTGCAAGACCAACTTTCGACAATAAACTTCTTATTCTTTCAGTTCTCTCTTCACCTGTTAACAATTTATGAATATCAATTGCTTCTCCAATTATATCTCCAACAGTCATTCTTGGATCTAATGATGCATATGGATCTTGGAAAATCATTTGCATTTCTTTTCTTAATGGAACCATTTCTTTTACAGAATTTTTAGTAATATCTTTTCCATTAAATATTATTTGTCCTGACGTTGGCTCATAAAGTTTTAATATTGTTCTTCCTGTAGTAGTCTTACCGCATCCAGATTCACCTACAAGACCTAAAGTTTCTCCCTTATTAAGTGTAAAAGAAACTCTATCTACTGCCTTAACATAACTATTCCCACCAAATATGCCCTTCTTTGCATGGAAGTATTTGCATAAGTCTTTAACTTCTAAAATTACTTCTTTTTTAGCTTCCACTACTTCATCCTCCTTATAGGTGATTCAACTTCCGGCGCGTCTTGATGACATAACCAGCATGCTGCCTGATGTTTTTCTCCCAATTCAAATAGCGGTGGCTGTTTTTGAATACAAATTCTCATGGCATAATCGCATCTAGCCGCAAATGGACATCCAACTGGTGGATTTAATAAATCTGGTGGCTGCCCTTCAATTGGAATAAGTCTTTCTTTAACGTCTTCCTTAGGGTTTGGAACACTTCTTAAAAGTCCCCAAGTATATGGATGCTTTCCTCTATAGAATATATCTTCAGTAGTTCCTGTCTCTACTATTATTCCACCATACATTACATTTATTCTCGAACATACGTCCGCAACGACTCCTAAATCATGGGTTATTAATATTATTGCCGTATCAAGCTTTTCCTTTAAATCTTTCATCAAATCAAGTATTTGAGCTTGAATTGTAACATCTAACGCTGTTGTAGGTTCATCGGCTATGATAAGTTTAGGCTGACAAATTAAGCTCATAGCAATCATTGCTCTTTGTCTCATACCACCTGAAAATTCATGAGGATATTGCTTCATTCTCTTTTCCGGACTTGGTATTCCAACCATTCCAAGCATTTTTATAGCTTCTTTTCTCGCTTCTGCCTTACTTACTTTTTTATGTTTTAATAGAGGCTCCATCAATTGATCTCCAATTGTATATACCGGATTCAAAGATGTCATAGGATCTTGGAATATCATTCCTATGTCATTACCTCTTATATTTTCCATCATTGATTCCTTAACATCAGAAAGATTCTTACCATTAAAGTATATTTCCCCTCCTGCAAGTCTTCCGTTATCAGCCAATAATCTCATTATTGACATCATAGTAACACTTTTACCGCAACCTGATTCTCCAACTATACCTAATGCTTCTCCTTTTTCTAGGTCGAATGTTACACCTCTTACTGCATGCACTTCACCTGCACTGGTTTTGAAGGAGGTTTCTAAGTTTTTTACTTCTAATAATTTTTCCATTGCTATACTACCTCCTATCTCTTATTCTTTGGATCTAATGCCTGACTTAATCCATCACCAAAAAGGTTAAAGCATAATATTATTAAACAGATCATGGCTGCTGGAAATAATAATTGATAAGGATAAGTGTAAATTCCCTGCATTGCTTCATTAGCCAAAGTTCCAAGAGATGCTCTTGGTGCTGCAATTCCAAGACCTATAAAGCTTAAGAATGCTTCTGCAAATACGGCTTGTGGAATTAATAGAGTTAATGTAACCATTATTGATCCTATACAGTTTGGAATTAAGTGTCTTGCTAATATTCGAACATTTGATGCTCCTAAAGATTTCGCTGCAAGAACAAATTCCTGTTGCTTTAATTGAAGTACATCACCTCTTATTATTCTGGCCATACTAATCCAATATGTTATGGAGAGTCCCAAAACAATTGTAAGAAGTCCACTTCCAGCAGATCCTGGTTTATTTAAAATAGCCATAAATATTATTACATATATAGTTAATGGGATTGAATATATTACATCCACTATTCTCATTAATACAGCATCTACTTTTCCTCCGAAGTAACCTGCTATTCCACCATATAATACGCCGATAAATAAGTTTATAATAGCTGAAAAAACAGCAATCAATAATGAATATCTTGCACCATAAAAATTTCTTACAAATAAATCTCTTCCGAGATTATCTGTTCCAAACCAATGTTCTGCAGAAGGTGGTAAATATGTTTGCGATAAATCATTTGCTGCATAATCATACTTCGATAATATAGGGACAAAAATTGCAGCTAAAACTATTACTATTACTACTATTAAAGACGCAAGTGCCATTTTATCTCTTTTTAATCTTGTCCAAGCATCTTTCCAATACCCTACACTAGGCCTGACAATTACATTTACTTTTTTTTCTTCTGCACTTAGAGGAGTAAATAATTCCTTTTCTATTTTAGCTTGATTTTCCATTTTTCTTTTCTCCTCCTAAACTTCTGCATTTTGTAATTTTATTCTAGGATCAATGAATACATATAGTATATCTACTATGAATGTACAGAATATTAACATTGAACAATAGAACACAGTTACTCCAAGGAGCATACTATAATCTCTATTTGAAACTGACTGAACAAATTCATTACCAAGTCCCGGTATTGCAAAAATTTTTTCAGTTACAAATGACCCTGCTAATATATCGGCTATTAATGGTCCAACATATGTTACTATTGGAATTAATGAATTCCTTAAGCCATGTTTAAATATAATAGTTGTCCTACTTAGCCCTTTAGCTTTTGCAGTTCTTATATAATCTGACTTTAAAACATCTATTAACTTACTTCTTGTAAGTCTTGTAATAAATGATAATGATGCTGCTCCCAATGCTATAGCTGGCATAATATCATTTTTCCATTCGCCGAATCCTGTTGGTGGCAATAATTCAAACTTAACACCTACTACATAGATTAATACTGCACCTATTACAAAACTTGGTATTGTAATACAAAGAGTTGCCAAGAACACCACCAGCCTATCCGGCCATCTTCCATTTTTAAGTGCCGCAAGTGTTCCAAGCAGTATCCCACCTACTATCGACATAATTATTGCTACTGCACCTATTTCAGCCGATGCTGGGAATGACTTGCTTATTGTATCTGATACTTCTCTTCCTGGGAAAACCATTGATTCACCAAAATCTCCATGAGTCAAATTTTTCAAATACATAGCATATTGCTCTGATAAAGGCTTATCAAGTCCATATTTTGCTTCCATATTCGCCTTAACTTGAGCCAACATCTTATCTCCATCAAATGGACCTCCAGGCATAAGCCTCATTAGAAAAAATGTTGCTGTTATTACAACCCATATTGTTAACAGGCTTATAAGAAATCTCTTTCCAATATATTTTAACATATATTTCTCTCCTTCTTTTTTCTTTATGTATGAATTAATAGTGTTTAATTTATTACAAGGTTTCTAATTTAAATTTAGAAAACATTTTATTAATATGTCGTTATACTTGGAAGCGCTTCCATGTTTATCAAAACATATAACATATAAGGAGTCATTAAACACATCTCTTAATTTGTTCAATAACTCCGTTGTTATTCTAATTAATCATTAATCAATTTTTTAATTTTTATATAATAAAATTTAACTATGTATTAACATAATACAATTATAATAATATTTTTATTTATTTGTGTCAATATTTTATTTAAATTTAATAAATTCATAATTTTATATATAATTCTGTTATACGCACTATTCCTATTATTCATATTAATTTAATCTTGTTTTTTTATATGATTCATCCAAAATATTTATTCATTTATTTTATCATTTATTAGATATTTTACCATTTTTTTATAATTTATCAATTATTTTTTGTATTGCAGGACAAAATAGTCTGCAAATTTATCACCTTTTATATGCTTATTGATTTTCACCAATGCCATATCTTATACGGATATTTACAATATATCAAGTAATATGCTTGCATATCTTATTTTTCCATGCATAAAAAATCTCACCACAAATAGCGCATGAGAATTAATTTATTTTCCTCAAAACTTGTATCCGGATTTACTGGGATACTCTACTCCAACAACTTTTTATCCCTTTTCCAATTCTTTACTTTACTAATTACAAATTATAATTTTACAATGAACACTACTGTTCATTATCAATTTGCTTGTCTTCAATTACTGTAGATTTAATCAGCATTTCATAATTTGTTTTTCTTATAATTTCATTGTTCAAAAAGAGGCATATACGAATTTATCATATATACCTCTTTTAACATTTATATTATCTATATTTTGTTAATTATCTTCATCAAAATATAATACCGATTCTGTTTCTCTACAATATTTAACGCACATACATTGTGCTAATTTTCGTGGACACTTGTAGCATAAGCAAGTCAAATCTTTTCCATCACACTTTCCAGACTTTAATTCTGGACAATCTCCACAATTTACTCCATTCCCTGCTGGCATAATAACATCACTGCTCCTTTTTCATATACTAATTTAATATTTTAACCTAAAGTCCCAGAATGTCAAACTATGCAATTAACAAGTTATGCGTAATAAGTATATTTAATTCTTCTATTACTTAAAGTTTATTTACCAAATTCCCACCCTATCTTCTGGCTTTATATACATGCCATCTTTCTCTGTAATTCCATAGGTATCATAGAACTTTTGGAATTGGGCTAATACCGCATTTACTCTAACCTTATTAGGTGAATGAACATCCACCTTTAATGCATATTCTGCATATTCCTTTGTTGTTATTTGACGCCAAGTAACAGCATAACTTTGAAAAAATGTTTTATAATCTGGCTTGTCCATTCCAGCTAATATATCTAATAAACAAGATGCTCCTCCAAGGTCTGCAATATTTTCCCCAGCAGTAATGTTCCCATCAAGCATCTCACCTGGTAGTGCTTCAATTTGACTATAAAAATTCACTACCTTTTGAGTTCTTTTAGTGAATTCCTTATAATCTTCATCAGTCCACCAATTCTTCAGATTTCCATCTGCATCATATTGAGCTCCAGTATTATCAAAAGCATGACTTATCTCATGTCCTATAATTACACCAATTCCACCTAGGTTTGTTTCTTTAGATGCATTTGGATCATAAAAATGACCTTGAATTATTCCACCTGGTATAATAATTGCATTTTCTGTTGGTCCATAAAACGCATTAACTGTTTGAGGCTTGAAATCATCATTCTTATCCACTGGTTGATTTATCTTATTAAATTTCTCATCCTGTGCAGAAATCCTTAGTGCTATTGCATTATCAAAAAGCGAACCGCCTTCTTCATAAGATTTAATATCTACCTTTGAATAATCAACCCACTTATCTGGGTATCCTATTCTTATATTTAATTTGTCCAGTTTATCAATTGCATTCTTTTTGGTTGCCTCACTCATCCAATCAAGATTATTTATTCGCTTCTTATAAACATCTACTACTTCTTTAACCATGCTTTCTACATCTTCTTTAGTCTTTTGCGAAACATATTTTTCTGCATAAATCTTTCCTATAGCCATACCCATCATAGAATTTACATTACTAACAGCGTCATCTTCTTTTGATGCTGATCCACTTATTCCAAGCAGCTCATTGGCATACTCTTTATTTGCATTCTCAAAATCTTCACTTAAATAATCTGAAGCATTAACCAAATTTACAATTTCCATATAATTTTTTATAAGAGGCAAGTTCTCCTGAGTATACATATCGTTAAATGCTTTTAACCATTTTGGATCTTCTAAAATTATCTTATTAGCTTTATCTATCCCTAAATCTTTCATAATAACAGGTAAATTTAAATTTGGTGCTAAGTTATTCAATTCACTCAATGTATATTCATTATAAATAGTATCAATTAAGTTTGCACTTGCAGCCTTTTCTTGTCTTCCCATAATGTTTTCAGCTATCATTCCTTCAAATTTAAACATGTTATCTACTTTTGTTTTCGCTTCTTCCTGCGAATATCCACTAAGCACTAAAAGTTTATTATAATAGTCTTCTGTGAGTTTCTTGGTTTTAGCTGTAAGCTCATTAGGTTTAGTATATTCATCAGAATCTCCTAAACTAAGCACTGTAGAATCTATATATAATATATTAGTTGAAACATTCTTGATGTCTCTCTCTACGGAAAACTGTATTGTTGAATTCATTATTTTCTTATCACTCCACATTTTTGTGATATCATCAATTGTTTGTGCCGCTTTAATTTCATCTAAGATATCTTTAACAGGCTTTATACCTTCTGTATTTCTTGCTCCCACATTCAGAGTATTATTATATAAATTTATTATTTTCTTTTCATCGCTATTTTCACCATACTGGCCTTTATTGGCAATCAGTCCATTTATTATGTCCTTTATTTGATTTTCCACCTTATCATTAACATCCTCAAAAGTAGATTCAGTTGATTTACCTTGTTCAATCTTTGCAGAATTAAGCCAATTGTTGTTTATTGCATCGTAAAAATCATCTTGCAGCCTAATCTCCTGATTTTTGCTCCCAGTACTTGTTTCATCTGCAAATGCAACAGTATATGAAGATAAGGACATGATTAGCGTGAATATTGCCATACTTGCTGCTACTCTTAATTTCTTTATTTTTTTCATGGTTAAACTCCTTCCAGCATAGACCTTAATAGTTAGGCACACGAAAGAATATTATTTTTTATTGTACCTGATTTATCTATGTATCCACCAAGTGAAGAACTTCACTTAATACTTATATCTCCACCTTATAGTTATGCAGCTTTGCTTAAAGTTTTTCTGCTTATTAACCTAACTATTAAAATTCTTCACACTATTTTAATAATTTGGCTTGTCCAAATAGATATAACCATATAAATAATCAGTTTCATATAAATCCCTGTATCTAAAAGTTACTCCATTCCATGTAGATTCTGATATATAAACTTTTCCATTATCAATTTTTTCTACTACAGCTACATGTCCACTTCCCCCAGAGTTTGGCAGACCAGACTTCCATACTGCAATAGCTCCAATTCTAGGCTCTGAGCCGTATTGATATTTTCCACTATTTTTATTTGCATTCCACCATTCGTAAGCATTTCCTATAAATCCGGCATCTGTAGGCTTAGTTCCTGTGATTTCCCAAGCACGTCCCCATGCATACCATGTACAATTTCCCTTAATTTGACTTCCTCCACTATAAAATGGTGGCGATAATTTTACTTTATAAAAAATATTATCATCAGAATAATAATATTTACTATTTAAGCTTGGTTCTGTGGTTCTTATTCCACCTAAAGAAACCTCTTTTACATTTTTATCATTATTATTACCATCACTTTTGTTATTATTATCATCACTTTTGTTATCGTCGTTACTTTTATTATCGTTACTATTACTAGCACTAGTACTAGTGTCTGAAGAATTTACGTTAGAACTTCCACTAGAATCGCCATTAGGACTTATACTATTAGATGTTGTAGAATTATCGTTTTCTTTAAAGCTAATCCAATCAGAGCTAACCCATCCCTTTCGTCCATTTAACATTAAAGGATAAAAACCGTCTTTAGCATCATCTATAATACTAACTTGTATACCTTTTGCCAGTTTTCCTATAATATCTGATGAAGTCGTTGCTTCTGCACGAACATTTAGTGAATCACTATTAGTCGTAACATAAGCTATACGTGGCTTAGCGCCACTCGTAGTACTATCTTGAGCTACTGGTGGTTCACTTTGATTTTCTTTATCTGAATTTTCATCCTTTATTAATTGCCCATTATCTGAAAAATTATATACAATTCCATCAATATTAAGAGATCCTGTTACCATTTCCCCGCTTGACTCCATAAAATACCGGTTACCATTGTCATTAATCCATCCAGTACTCATTTTCCCATCAGCGTCAAAGTGATACCACTTTCCAGAAATATTCTTCCATCCTGTATCCATAGTTCCATCATTAGATAAGCTATACCAATTTTGGCTGTACTTAATCCAGCCTGTAAGCATTATTCCGTTTTCATTAAAATAATACCACTTATTATCTATATTCTTCCATCCAGTTGCCTTGATACCGTCTTCTGTCCAATTCCAACTGTTATTTGAATCACTAATCCATTTTGCAGAAGCCGGCATATAATTTAAACTTGAAACTATCAGTGTTGTCATTCCAACGACTATTATTTTCCTCAAAAATTCTCGTTTCACTCGCTGCTACCCCTCTTTATAAATTAATTTTACAACTTATTAATCTTATGTAATATAATATTTCATCCATTAATTTATTAACAATTTCCCAGTTTAAGGCTGTAAGAACAAATTAATCCCATACATTAAATATTACGGCATATAAGAAAAAATAACAAGTGAAAGATATAATAGTAATATATCGTTACTACGTAGCGTATAAATTTTTTTGGAACAATAACAAAAACCTGTCAAGTGCTTATGAATGTCTTCTATAATCACTTGACAGGTAATCTTCTATTTATAATTATTAAATTTTGAATCACCCTAATTTCCTCTAATACAAATTCTCCAGACTTAATCACAAAAATAATCCTATTATAATTAAAACAATAACACCAGGAACTCCAAAAAATCCTGCAATTAATGCCGTAATTGGATTGATTGCTAACGAAAAACTAGTATTTATTCCCACTAAACTAAGATTGGCAATTATAAAATTTGCTATATATAATATAACAACACCTATTACTCCATTTATAATTATTTTTATTGGCCATTTTAGGAGTTTTAATACAAAAAATAATACAATTATTCCTACCAATCCATAAATTAAATATTGTACCTCCATTTTTAACGCTCCCCATTTCCTTTACTCAGCTATCTGTGCATTATTTCCTGTTACATAATTATTCCCCACTCTTATTCCTCTTTCTCTTGCTAATGATAACAGATAATCGTATCTCTTTCTTGCAACATTTTCTGAATAAATTGCTACTTCTATCAATTTATCATCGTTAACATTATTAAACATGCTGCGTGCAACATCTATTTCCATCTTTGCAATTTCCATATCTTCTATCAATTTGGTATACATATCAGAATCATCAGCCTTGTTCATCAGGTATTCTACAATATTTTTTTTCATGTAAATCCCTCCAAAAACTTCTTATTACCATTCTATCCATTTGTTGGTAAAAATATACATGATATAAATTTATATTTTTGCTTAATTTTGTAACATTTTTTTAATTATTTTGTATATTATAAGGTATAAGAAGCTTTTCACTCATGTCAGACAAAAACTTCTAACTCCCATCTATGTAACACTTTTTTTCTTAGGAACCTAATTTTTTTAGGTTCCTCTATTTTTACAACTCTTTTCTTCCCTCTAATGCTTTGGACAATGTAACCTCATCTGCATAATCCAAATCTCCACCTACAGGTATTCCTGCCGCAATTCTAGTTACTTTAACATCTAAAGGCTTAAGTATTTTAGAAATATACATAGCAGTCGCTTCGCCTTCTATATTAGGATTAGTTGCAAGTATTACTTCCTTTACATCTTCATTCATTCTTGCAACCAGTTCTCTAATTTTTATATCTTGTGGTCCTCTGCCTTGCATTGGAGATATGTTTCCATGTAATACATGATATACCCCATTATATTCCTTGACTTTCTCCATGGTCATAATATCCTTAGGCTGCTCTACAACACATATAGTTCCCTTATCTCTGTTTGGATTCTCACATAATGGGCATGGATCCTTATCTGTGAAGTTTCCGCACACAGAGCAATACTTAATTGTTCCTCTTGCTTGAACTAGAGCATTTGCAAATTCCTTTACTTCATCATCTGGAAGATTTAAAATATGTAATGTCAATCTCTGGGCCGTTTTTTGCCCTATGCTTGGTAACTTTGCAAATTCCTCTATTAATTTTTCTATGGCTACTGGATAAAATTCCATCATTATTAACCTTCCCCTTTTTCTTTATATTTGAACATAATTTATACGCATTTATTAAGAATAACATAACTACGTAATACTTTAATTGACAATTAACAATTGATAATACACAATTTTATATAAAATTCTCTTCCAGAATTTTTAAAATTTCATTTTTAAAGCTGCACGCCTTTCTTCTTTCTTCATTGTTAATTATATACTGTTCATTTTCAATTCATTCTTCTTTAAATTTAGATTTAATAATGATTAAATCTCCAGAAAATTATATACTTAAAAAGCATACAGATTGTAGATCATCCAACAATTCTGTATGCTAACTATCTTAATACTTAAAATTCTTAGAATAATCCGCCTGGCATTCCACCTGTTAGTTTACCCATTTTACTTGAAGTTTCTTCTTCCGCTTTTCTTAATGCTTCGTTAACTGCACTCATTATTAAGTCTTCAATCATTTCAACATCGTCTGGATCTACAACTTCTGGCTTTATATTAATTGCTGTAACTTCTTTCTTACCAGTTACTTTTACTACTACGGCTCCACCGCCTACTGATGCCTCAAACTCTTTTGTTTCAAGCTCTTTTTGCATATCTTCCATTTGCTTTTGAAGCTTTTGTGCCTGCTTCATAAGATTGTTCATGTTTCCGCCTCCAAAGCCTCCTGGAAATCCTCCTTTTGCCATAAAAAATCCTCCTCTTTCTTGAATCTCATTTTTTTATTATAAAACAACTTTACGCAATTGACAATGTACACTGTACAATTAACAATTATTGAGGCAACTCCTCAGAAATTTTTTTATATAAATTTTATTATCATACTGCTAATTTAAATTATGAGTCTTTACTTAATATATTTAAATGTAATAGCAATTTATAATTGAAATTTATATAAATATATCTTTCAAAGTCTGTAAGGCTTTGTTCCTCAATTATTAACTGTCAATTGTACATTGTTAATTAGCTTCATATCAATCGTCATATACCTCAAATGGTATTCCATCTATTGTTTCTTTTAATAGCTCTTCTTTTCCCTTAGTATCACTTTCCTGTTTAACTATATAGTCTACTATTACTTTTTCCTTTAATGTTTCAGAAAATACAGTATTTACAACTTCTCTATATTCTGGTTTTTGCAATCTTTCTCTATTAAAAGCATACATTGCATCATATTCTAATGTAACTATTCCCTTATTAAAGCTGTATGGTTTAGCTGTAACAATTGATGCATAAATAATCATTGCTCTTTTGGCTTTAAATTGCTCTAATATTTCAGTCCAAGCTCTTCCAACATCGTCAATTGTGAGCGTCGAATTAGGATTTACAGCAAGGTTCTCTTGCATGCTGCCAGAATTAGATTTTTGCATACCTTTTTTAATAATATTTCTGTCGCCTGCAGCTGTTCCCGTATTAGTATGTGCATTTTTTGAACCATCATTACTTTTTTCTCCTTGAATTACTTGTATATTTCCGTTTTTCAAGGACTCCTCAAGTTGATTTATTCTTGATAATATAACTTCACTTGAAGTATCATACTCTATTTTGCACATTTTTATAATAGCAAGTTCTAGATATAATCTACTCTGTTTGCTTGCCTTCGAATTTGCCTCCGCATCTTGAAGTATTCTTATAGCTCTCATTATTTCTTCTACTCTGATTTTTCTGCCTTGTTCTTTTACCATTTGAATATTTTCAAGAGACATATCCAGCACTTCTTCTGGATTATTTGTAACCTTGACCATTAGTAAATTTCTAAAGTGAGCTATCAGATCTTTAATAAACAGCTGCATATCCTTACCAGAATACACAAGCTTATCTATTATAACCATTGCCTTTTCAACACTTCTATCTATGACAGCGTCAGTTATGTTAAATAAGTGTTCATTAGTTACAAGCCCTAATATGCTGACAAGATCTTCATATTTTATTTCATTTTCTCCCATAGCAATTGCCTGATCCAATATGCTTAATGCATCTCTCATTGCGCCATCACAAACTCTTGAAATTAAGTCTAAGCTCTTTTGTTCATAATTTATACTCTGAGCGTCAACAATCTTCTTAAGTCTATCAGAAATATCCTTTTGCTTTATTCTCTTAAAATCAAATCTTTGACATCTCGATAAAATTGTTATAGGCAGCTTTTGAGGATCTGTAGTTGCTAGTATAAATATTACATTTTTAGGTGGCTCTTCTAGGGTCTTTAAAAATGCATTAACAGCTCCAACAGATAACATATGAACCTCATCCATTATATATATCTTGTACTTAGCTTCTTGTGGTGGATATTTAGTATCATCTATAATGTCTCTTATCTTATCAATACCATTGTTAGAAGCTGCATCAAGTTCTGTCACATCAATTGCTAAACCTTGATTTATCTTTTTGCACATCTCACACTCATTACATGGCTCCCCATCTTGTAAGTCTAGGCAATTTAACGCTTTTGCCATTACCTTTGCAGTGGAAGTCTTTCCGGTTCCCCTTGTTCCACAAAAAAGATATGCATGGGCAATTCTGTCATTTAAAATTTCGTTCTTTAAAGTCGTAGTTATATGTTCCTGCCCTACAACATCTTCAAAGTTTTTGGGTCTCCACTCTCTGTATAGTGCCGTATAACCCATGGGCTACCACCTCGCTATTTTCAAATATAAACTTATTATACACCACATTTGATGCAGTTGAAAGTTATGAGTTAAGAGTTATGAATTATTGTTAAACTCTCCATTATTATTTCCAAAAATATATTTCAAGAAAAGCCTAAGGGCTTTTTTTATCTTAACTCCTAATTCTTAATATTTAACTGATTTTCCTATCTGCCTAGAGATGCCATCTTTGTTTAAAAATAGCAACTATTTCTTACACAATTGTATTCCTGTATAATATGCTAAAGCAAATTAAGAACACTAAATAAGAGGCCTAAATCCTACCTGTTTAGATAATTCTTAGGCCTCACTCTTTTCATAAATATATTTTACATGTTTTCTGACTTTTTATTTATGCCGTAAAATATTACAGAATTATTTTTAATTTATTCATTGTTGTTCTTATAATCTTTAAGTTTTTCATTTATCTGTTTTGCTTGTGTCTTATCATTAATATACATCATCACATATACAAATGTTTTTGCCCCTAAAATTGCAATTATATAGATAGCAATGAGACTTCTATTAACAAATCTATTCGTACTAAATAAACATAGCCATAATATAATCATTATATCTGCGAGAGCAGAGAAAATAGTAAAATTCATAAGTTGAAGCTTTTTTTGAAAATTATATTTATTAGTAAAAGCAAACTTGAAAAAACTATATACTGAAGCACCTATTATTATCTGCCAAAACATTGAAGTTATAATTGCATCCTTTGAACTAGCCTCAAAGAAAACTGCACTCACGATTGTCAAAAATCCACAAGCTTCCAAGAACTCTTTAAAGAAATCTCCTAAATACTCATTAATTTTCATAATAATATCCTCCTTACAATCCTAATTTCTTCTTAAATACAGATACATATTGTCTTGAAATGAATACCTTTTCTCCATTTTGCAGTAAGGCCTCTAACTTTCCATAAAACACTGGACTCACAGATTCTATTTTCCCAATATTAAGAATAGTTGATTTTGATGCCCTAAAAAAACCTAAGTTCTCATATTGTGCTTCAATTTCATAGAGCTTTAGTTTAGATTCAAAAACTTTCTCTTTACAATAAATAAACACCTTATTATCTACTGACTCAAAATAAAATACATCCTTAGGATTAACAATATGCATCTTTAAATCTGTGAAGCCAATTAGCTTTTTAGGCGTCGACTTAATTGAATAAATAAGCTGCAGTAATGATTCGTCGGGCTCATTACATTTTATTATTATTTCTGGTTCACTTCCAACAGGGATATTCTCAATGGTAATTTTCATTATAACCACTCCCTTTCCTTTATATTTATAGTATATATTAGCAATTTACTGCATTCAACAGACTTTAGCTAAGCTGCAAATTAATGATGGTAAGCTGTAATACTCAAAGGCCAGGTTACTCAATGTAGAATATATAGGATGACTTGTTAAACACATTAGGTTAAAATGTATAATGAATGGATTTGTTTTCGAAAATTTTAAATTTCACGCAGGATAATAAGGAGGAATACATAGAATGAGTTCATATGATGATAAATACTTATCTATTGCCAATGATATATTAGAAAATGGCTATTTTGACACTAATAGAACAGGCGTTAAAACCTATAAATTGCCACATCAGATCATGCAGTTTAATTTAGAAAAAGAATTTCCTATATTAACAACAAAATTTGTAGCTTTCAAAACTGCTGTCAAAGAACTTTTATGGATTTTTAAAGACCAATCAAACGATGTGAAAGCCCTTCAGGCTCAAAACGTAAAGATTTGGGATGAATGGATGATGGAAGACGGAACAATTGGAACTTCTTACGGCTGGGTAGTTAAAAAATTCAATCAAATGGATAAGCTTATTGATGCTTTAAAAAATAATCCGCAGGATAGAAGAATGATGATTAATTTATGGCAGATACCTTATCTAGATGGGGGTGCTTTATATCCTTGCTGTTTCCTTACAATGTGGGATGTTACAGATGGTAAGCTTAACTGTATGCTTGTACAAAGAAGTGGAGACTGGGGACTTGGCGTTCCATTTAATACGTCACAATATGCTGTTTTAGTTCACTTAGTAGCTCAAGTTACAGGTCTTAAGCCCGGATTATTCACTCATGTAATAAATAATGCTCATGTGTACGAAAATCAAGTCGAAGGAATAAAGCTTCAATTAACAAGAAAAGGTCATGAATACGAAGCTCCTGAGCTTTGGATTAATCCAGAAATTAAAGATTTCTATGACTTTACACCTGACGATATAAAACTTATAAATTATAAACACCACGAAACAATAAAGATGGATGTTTCAGTATAGTAAGGCACAATCAAAAATTTACTGCATGTTTTTCTAAGAGGAGGAATAATAAATGATATCAATAAGTGTTGCCATAGCTAAAAATAATGTAATCGGAAAAGACAATAAATTATTGTGGCACATCTCAGAAGATTTAAAAAGATTCAAAAAAATTACTACTGGGAAAAAAATGATTATGGGAAGAAAAACCTTCGAATCATTACCTGGCGTCTTGCCAAACAGAGAGCACATAATTTTAACTAGAGATAAAAATTTCAAGGTCGATTCTGATATGGTTAAGATAGTTTATGACTTAAATTCTCTTATCAAGGAATATTCAAGTTCTGATGAAGAAGTCTTTGTTATTGGTGGTGCAGAAATCTACAAACAGTTTCTTCCTTATGCTGAGAAATTATATCTTACTAAAATAGAAGAAACTTTTGAAGGTGATACTCATTTCCCTGAAATTAATTTTGATGAATTCAAAATGGAATATGAGTCAGAACAGTTTGTAGACGAAAAAAATGGTCTTCATTATAAATTTATAGATTTTAAAAAACTTTAATCTTTAAATTACCTAAACAACTCAAGTTATGATTTCAAACGAGAATGGTGAATTCAATGAATAAATCAAATTCGAAACTGTAAATTATTAACTGTAAACTAATTAAAAGGGGGTTTTATATATGAAATTAATAACTTTTAAGTACAATAGCAAAGAGCAAGTAGGTATTTTATCTAAAAATGAGGATCAAGTCTATCCACTTGAAGTTCTTGGGATAAATTATAACTCTATGAATGATTTGATTGAAAATATAACAGATCAGGAGATGACAGTATTAAAAACAGAGATAGAAAAGGACAATAATAAATATGCAATTTCTGTTAATAATATTGAAAAAATGGCTCCTATACCTGTTCCTAAGCAAGATATCATCTGTTTAGGTATAAATTATATAGAGCATGCAAAAGAATCAGCTAGATATAAGAAGGAAGCTTTTGAAAAAGACAGAGAAGATGCTATATATTTTTCAAAAAGAGTTAACGCTGCAATTGGAGATGGAGCTTACATACCTAGCTATCCTGAACTTGTAGACAGCTTAGATTATGAAGCTGAACTTGCAGTAATAATTAGTAAGGATGCTAAAAATGTATCTGAAAATGATGCTTTTAATTATGTATTCGGATATACAATAATAAATGATGTAAGTGCTAGAAACGTTCAAACCAAACATAAGCAATGGTATTTTGGTAAAAGCTTAGACGGTTTTACACCAATGGGGCCTTCAATTGTCACTAAGGATGAATTTGACACTCCACCCGTACTAAAAATATGTTCAAGAGTTAATGGTGAGTTAAGACAAAATAGTACGACAGATCTTATGATAACTTCTATTGAAGAAGTAATTCATGAATTATCTCAAGGAATGACCTTAAAGGCTGGAACTATTATATCAATGGGTACACCTGCTGGAGTGGGTATGGGCTTTACTCCTCCAAAATTTTTAAAGCCTGGAGATGTGGTTGAATGTGAAGTTGAAGGCATAGGCTGCCTTAAAAATACTATTGAGTAAAAATCAAAACTTAGTTACTCAAACAAGCTTATCAAAACATATATAAATTAAGTTTAAATACTAAATGAAAAGAAAATGAGGGTATTTCATCGCTGAAATGCCCTCACTTTCTTATCCTATTGTGTCCTATGTTAATCCTATTGAAGAATAACCTAATTTAATTCTTAACGAAAATAAATATTTAAATAAACCATGCACCTCGCTTCGTTATTAGTTTTCTATACGTTACTCCTGCAGTTAGCTCAGACCAGATTGATCCACGGCACATGAAAGAAACCACTTATCGCTGCTTCCTTCCGGATCTGACGAGGTTCATGGGCTTCCATTGCGTGGGACCCAGTCATCAACACCACTTACAAGAGTCGGACTATAAATCGCTAATACCTAAGCGAGGAATTCAATCCTGCTATAGCGGATTGCAGGTTACAGGGCACCGCTAACTCCCCATCTAGCATGGCAATGGTGGAATGTCGAGGGTTTGAACCTCAGAAATTTCTTTCATAAAAAAATCCCCGCCCCCAGAGTGGACGCCAAACCATATTATCATTGCCTTCTATCAAAATAATGTAATCTATTATAACCACTAATTATTAATATTCTTCTCAAAAATCATATTTTTATTAATGAATATTTCCTACACATTTTTTGACACTTGTTAATAATAACACATAAACTCCTTAAATTCAAGAATATTATCTCTGTCTTTAAATTAAATTTATTCCATACTTGGTATAACCTTTTGAAAAATAAAAAAATCATATTTTTATTCTTCTTTAACTAGAACAATATGCTCCTTTTCAACACCTGCTAAAGCTTCAAAAATTTCAAATAACTTTTCATTATTTACTTCATACTTATATCTTTCGTAGTAACTCACCGCATGTTCTTCTTTCAGCTTTGCTAACTCTAAAAGAGCTCTATCTGTGTCATATTTATCATAACTTACCTTACTTAAGTTAGGTGCTTCTTTAAAGCCCCCTAGTCTCTGATGTATTCTAGAATGAAATATTTCTATTTTGGCTAATGCTTCAAATACCCTCTTTACTTCAACATCTTTAGCCATATTTGCTGCTGTATTATAAAAATCACCATTAAAAAGTTCAAGTTTAACAGCATGGTCTAAGATCTTTAAGGTCTTTTCATCAAGCACACTACTCTCTAAATTAATAATTTCGTTTTCATCACTTAAATACTCATGCCCTACTCCACAAAATGGACAATATATAATGTTATCCTTTGAGTTTTTATTAAGGAACGCTGATTCATTATAATTATAGTTCCTTTCATTTATGTCCATACCACATATTTTGCACTTCAAATAATTCACCGCCTCTAGATTTTATAAGGTATGTATATTATATTTTTCTCACTCTATACAATTACCCTGCATAGTAACCTTGCTAAAACAACTCCGCCTAAGCTTAAAAATACGTTTAAACAGACATTGATCATTCCAAGGATATATCTCCCATCGCTCATTAAAGTTATTGTTTCTAAGCTAAAGGTAGAAAAGGTTGTAAGCCCTCCCATAATTCCTGTAGTTAAAAAAAGTTTTAAATTAGGCGATATTAAATCTGTTGACATGCTAAGCTCTGCTATCATGCCTATTAAAAAACCGCCAACTACATTTACAATTAATGTTCCAATTGGTAAACTTGAATTCATCATCTTCGCTGACTGCATAGTAACTATATATCTGAGTATTGCTCCTATGCAACCCCCTATTCCTACGTAAATTATTTTTTGCAAATTAACACCCCTGCTCTCTCAGTTAACAATTAACAGTTTACAGTTTTGATTTTCTTAAACTTTCTATATGATCTTCATCTTCAACTCTTAACCTCTAACTGCTTTAATTTTTCTACTTAATATTTTAATTATTATTGTAAATATTACAAGCACCGCTACTATTAACCCAAGCTCTATAGCAAAAAGTTCCTCTGGCAAGGCATTTATTATAGGATCAATGGCTGGATCAAAAATCCAATAGTTATTTCTAAAGAATATTTTATGAAAAAAATAAAAAGTCTTATCAAAATCTATTGCAGAGCTTACAGAAACAAATATGAATATTAAAGCTATGATATTTGTACTTTTACTAAAACTATTTATAATATTCTTCCCAAATTCATCATTTTTCTTTGATAATACCTTAATAATCATTACTATTATAAAAGCAATACTAAAGATATATAGAGCTATAAATATCCGTTTTACCTCATAAAAATGAATCTGTGCAAAATTACTTATAGGTATAGTATTAAACTTTAATTCTTTAATAAATGGATTTTGAACATAATAAACTGCTCTTTTATAATTATCCATCAAAACTTCTGCTGATAATCCAGTATATTGAATCAGATCATATTTAAATATAACATACTTATATATGTCTGTTATATTTAAAACAACTAAAACAGCAATAGAAATAATAGATATAGCATAAAATATACAAATTAAAATTTGCGATGTTCTTTTTAATATGTTTGAATTAAAATTATTAATATAAATTCACCTCTTTCTTGTAATCTTTAAATAAAACCATTTATAATTATAAATTATAAATGGTTTTATATGTATATTAAAATATATTAAATTGTATTTTTCTCCATAGATATGTTAACTTCAATGGTCATATCTCCTACTCCCATTGTTACACAAATAACCTTGTCCGAGCTTGCATTTGCAGTAAATTTTCCATGTACAAGAGTTGGCGTAGAAATATTTATCATAATATTATCTTGTGAAAAATTAGTTGCTACATTTGCAGTCAGCATATTAGTTAATTCTGAAATTGCACTTTGTGCTAATTCATCAAAATCATTTACTGGCATACCCATCATCATTGTTGATGCAATCTTTTTTGCATCCTCTATGCTTAGTCCATAAATGATATTTCCTTTTATATCTCCAATAATACCAAGAATAATAACAACTCCTGGACTTTCAATAAATCTTCCTTTAAGAGTCATACCTTTCTTTTCCACATTAGACAGTCCTAATTGCGGCATAACATTTGTAAAGGCATTTAATATAGGATTTATATAATTGACATCCATTCCCCTTCACCTCTTCCAAAACCTATGCTTATTGATAAATCTCCAAATTGAGTTTCAACATTTGCAGCGTAAGTGATTTTCAATTCTCCCTTTGAAATACTAATTGATTCTCCATGGAATGTAGTTGGTGGTGCAACCCTTAAGCCAAATACCTTGTTCTTTTTATTTAACATTGAACATGCGTTTCCTGCAGCCATATTAGCTACTTCAGACATAACATTAAGCATTTCCTCATTATTTTTGATTTCTCTCTTTAACAATTTTTTGGCTAAATTCTCTGCTGTCTCAAATGGCATGTCAAAAATAATTCTGCCTGAATATTTTCCTATGATACCCATGACAATTGAAATTCCTTGACTGACTTTTTCCTCATTATCGTTATTTTCATTAACAATTTCCGGAATAGTCTTAGTAAGTCTATTCAAAACATCTTTTATCGCTTCTTTAAACACTGAAGAATACATTCCATCTAATTCTGCAAATAATTCTTCATCTGCCATTACTCTATTAATTAATAAAGTTAGCTCCTCTGCATCGACTGGTTTTTGAGCATATCCACTCACATGAATTTTTTTTGCTTTCTTTACAATTTCATCATCCATCATAGAACTAACAATTATCACCTTTATATTTGGGTCAATTTTATGTATTTCTTTTGTGCATTCAAACCCATCAGTTCCTGGGATAGTCATGTCCATTGTTACTAAGTCTGGCTTTGTGCTAGTTACCACTTCAATGGTTTCTTCTAAAGAACTTGCCTCTCCTACAACGTTGAATCCATTTTCCGTCAACAAATCCCTCAATAAAGCAATTTGAAAAGGTGAGTCATCAACTATTACAATATTCACTTTTTTCATAATTACACCTACCCTTTATCCTAAGATATAGTCGATTCACATAAGCTGAATATGATAATTATTTTATATATCTAATTCCATTAAATTGTGAATAAACCTATAATAATATTATATTTTAAAATTCAACATTGCTCAACAAAATTTAGTATTTTAATAATAAAAATTCACTTTTTCTAAATTATTCAAATCTAACTTTCAGGCTTATCCTCTCTCTTTTTTTCCGTTAATGGTACTCCAATTATATCTAAAATAAACATGAATATAGGTATTCCAATAATCAGACCTAAAACTCCACCAATATGCTCTGACACTATAAGTATACTTAAAGTATAAAATATAGGCATCTTAGTTTTAGATGACATTAACTTTGGATTTAATATGTATGCTTCAAAAGCATGCAGTATTGCAATCATAATAAGAACATATACCACATCTATAAACCCACCATAATTAAATGCTACTATACTTAATGGTACCAATGATATAATCACTCCAGCTACAGGAATAAGTCCAAGTAACATTACCATCATACCAAAACCTAATAAATGTGGAAAACCTATTATAGATAAGCCTATAACTGAAAGCATTCCATTAACGGTTGCTATGATTATTTGTACCTCAATAACCTTCCCAAAAGATGATACAAACTTTCTTCCAAAGAATTCCATTTCACTAAATATTGGTCCTATTTTACTTTGTTTAAACTTACCAGAAAACTTTATTACTGTTTGCTTTTCTAAAAGCAAGAAGATACTTAAAATTAGAGCTATTACAATATTAAACCCTATTCTTCCTATATTAGATACTGATGATACAATATAGTTTATACCCTCTGTTGAAAAAATTGTTCCATAGACTTGATCCAGTTTTTCCTTTGCAAAATTAATAATTTCATTGTCCTGAGGAGTAGAATATATTTTATTTATCTGCCAAATAACCAGTCTAAATTCATGAATCACTAATGGTAGAAAATCTATTGCTACTACAAATAACATTGCTGTTACTAATAACGACACCGTGAGTATTGTAACTTTATAATTAATCCTTATTGTCCCTTCCAACTTACGTATTAAAAATTTTGAAACACTATCAATTAAATACGTGAATACAAAAATTAAGAGCATAAGGCTAATCATACTTTCCATTAAATATAAAAATATGAATATTAACAAAAATGTTATTACTCGCTTGAAAGTCTGACTTTTTAGAATCTGCATCATATTTGGCATTATTATTACTCCTTACATATCTTGTAATTTAAGTTTAAATAAACAACACAATATCTTAAATTTTTCTATAAATTTCCCTACTTTTATACTAACAGTTTTATTTTTCTCTGTAAATAAATTTGAAATATTTACATCTATTATATTTTCCATTATAAAAGACCTTTAAACACCCTATAGATATATAGGTAAAAGCTGCTCCAAAAGCATCATGAAAATCAAAACTTTTAGTTGAATTTCTTAACTTTTGAAGCAGCCTTTTATTTAACTATATTATTTTATTTTTACCAATAACTCACCGGTCTTAACTTGCTGTCCTTCACTTACCAGTACAGTTTCAACAGTTCCTGTGGTAGATGCAACAATATTTGTTTCCATCTTCATTGCCTCTATTACAAGTAAGCTGTCTCCTTCTTTTACACTGTCCCCTTCTTTTGCAAGTACCTTGATTATGGTTCCAGGGATACTTGCTCCAACTTCTAGCTTATTATCAGGGTCAGCCATCTTAGATGAATCATCCTTACCTGAATTACTGATAATTCTTTCAGTTTTATCTTTTATTTTTATTTCTCTTCTATTTCCATTGATTTCGAAATCTAAGGTTCTATTTCCTTCAGCATCAAGATCTCCTATTTTAACTAATTGGACAATCATAGTCTTTCCTTCTGCTATTTCAATTTCGCTGGTTTCTCCCTCTGCAAGTCCATGGAAGAATACATCACTACCCATACGGCTTACATCACCGTACTCTAATATAGATTTTATATATGCTTCAAATACATCTGGATATAATGCATAACTTATTACGTCTTTTTTGCATGGTGTGAACTTATACTTTTCTTTTAAGTATGTTTCAATCTTTCCAAAGTCTTCTGGTGGTAATAATTCACCTGGTCTAACAGTTATAGCCTCTTCTCCTTTTAATACAATTTCTTGTAAATCCTTAGGGAAACCGCCTTCTGGCTGACCCATCATTCCTTTGAAATATGAAACTACAGAATCTGGGAAGGCCATATTCTTAGCCTTTTCAACTATACTTTCAGGAGTTAAATCATTCTTAACCATAAAAATAGCTAAGTCTCCAACCATTTTTGATGATGGAGTAACCTTGATTATGTCTCCAAGCATATCATTTACATCTTTATACATGTATTTTACATCATTAAATCTATGTCCAAGACCAAAGCTTTCAACTTGTGGCTTTAAGTTTGAATATTGTCCACCAGGAATTTCAAATTTGTAAATTTCAGCACTTCCTGATTTTAAGTCTGATTCAAACTGGCTGTATACTGGTCTTACTGTATCCCAATAATCAGATATCTTTTGAATTCCGCTTAAGTGAATACCTGTATCTCTGTCTGTATTACGAAGAGCCGCAACAACTGAGTTTAAAGCTGGCTGACTTGTAAGTCCTGACATACCATTAAACGTTGTATCAACAATATCAACTCCTGCATCTGCTGCCATTAATACTGTAGCAACACCATTACCAGTAGTATCATGAGTATGAAGATGAATAGGGATTGAAACTTCATTCTTTAGTGCAGTTATAAGCTTCTTAGCTGCATAAGGTTTAAGTAGTGCTGACATATCCTTTATTGCAAGAATATGAGCTCCCATTTTTTCAATTTCCTTAGCTTTATTTACATAGTACTCTAAGCTATATTTATCTCTTTTTTCATCTAAAATATCTCCAGTATAGCATAATGCAACTTCAGCTACCTTATTGCATTTTAATACTTCCTCTAAAGATACCTCTATGCCTTTTAGCCAGTTAAGAGAATCAAAAATTCTAAATACATCTATTCCGCTGTCAGCTGATTCCTTGATGAATTCCCTTATAACATTATCAGGATAATTCTTATAACCTACACCATTTGCTCCTCTAACAAGCATTTGGAACATTACGTTTGGAATTCTCTTTCTTAACGATTCAAGTCTCTTCCATGGAGATTCCTTTAAGAATCTATAAGCAGTATCAAAAGTAGCTCCCCCCCACATTTCAAGTGAGAATAAATCATTTCCAAAAACTGCTGTTGCCTTTGCAATATTCTTCATGTCCTGAGTTCTAACTCGAGTAGCCATTAATGACTGCTGAGCATCTCTCATAGTTGTATCTGTAAGAAGCAGTTTCTTCTGATTTTTTATCCATTTAACTACGCCTTCTGGACCTTCTGCATCTAAAATCTGCTTAGTTCCACTTAAGCCTTCTACAGATGTTATAGTTGGAATATCTGGCACATCATATTCTTTCTTAGTACCTTTAGTTTCATTTACGATCTTTTCACCGATGAACTTTAATACTCTGTATTCTTCATCACTTCTAGGTCTTATATCAAATAATTGTGGATTGTCTGCTATAAAGTTAGTGTCGCACTCACCTTTTTTGAAGGTTTCATTATTCAATACATTAATTAAAAAGTCTACATTGGTTTTAACACCTGAAATTGTAAGCTCCTTGATTGCACGTATAGATTTTCTAACAGCATCATCAAAAGTTCTTGCATATGCAGTACTCTTTACAAGTAAACTGTCATAATATGGGCTTATTACTGCACCACTATATCCATTTCCTCCATCAAGTCTGATACCAAAACCTGATCCAGTTCTGTAAACATCAATTTTACCTGTGTCTGGTGAGAAATTATTTGCAGGGTCTTCTGTAGTTATTCTACATTGGATTGCATATCCTCTTGGCTGTATATCATCTTGAGAATGTACACCTACCTCTGCAGAGCCTAACTCATAGCCTTCTGCTATTAAAATCTGGCTTTGAACTATATCAATTCCAGTGACCATTTCAGTAATTGTATGTTCAACCTGAATTCTTGGATTCATTTCTATAAAGTAATGATTTCCGTGCATATCAACTAAGAACTCTAGAGTTCCTGCACTTCTATAACCTACAGATTTAGCTATTTTAAGCGCATCCACGCAGATTTCTTCTCTCTTTTCTTGTGTAAGCGATAATGCTGGAGCAATTTCAATAACCTTTTGATGTCTTCTTTGAATAGAGCAGTCTCTTTCATAAAGATGCACTATGTTGCCATATTTATCTCCAAGCACTTGTATTTCAATATGCTTTGGTCCTTCTATGTATTTTTCAATAAACATATCATCATTACCAAAAGCTTTTTTTGCTTCATTCTTAGCATTTCTAAAAGAAGGTAGAAGCTCATTTTCGCTTCTTACTATTCTCATTCCTCTACCACCACCACCGGCAGCCGCTTTTATCATTACAGGATAGCCACATAATTTAGCAATTTCAATTGCTTCTTCTTCAGAAGATATAGGTTTTTCTACCCCTGGTATTACTGGAACGCCAACTTCTTTAGCTACTATTTTTGATTTAATTTTATCCCCCAATTTTTCCATCATTTCTGATTTTGGACCTATGAATTCTATACCAGCTTCTTCACATCTTCTAGCGAATTCAGGATTTTCTGATAAGAAACCATACCCTGGATGTATAGCATCCACGTGTTTCTTAAGAGCAAGGTTTATGATTTCATCAATATTTAAATATGCTTCAACCGGCCCCTTATTTTTCCCTATTTGATATGCCTCGTGAGCTTTAGTTCTAAATAGTGCAAACTTATCCTCTTCAGTGTATATAGCCACTGTTCTTATGCCAAGCTCATGACATGCTCTGAAAATTCTTATTGCTATTTCGCCTCTATTAGCAACCAGTACTCTTTTAAATTTCTTCCCCAATTAAAATACAACTCCTTTATTGCTTATTTTTATATATTTCATATGAATCATTTCAATTGCGAATAATTTTGAATACAAAAAATGCAATTTTCACAACTCATAAATTGCCATAATATAAATTTTACTTGCCTAAAATCGACATAATAGATTATATCATATTTAATCCTATTTAACACATATTATTTATATTTTCTATTAATTTTTACATGATTTTTTCTCTGATCTCAATACATTTTTTTCATCAAATATGAAATTTTTAAATTTTTTTCTTTCATTTTTCTGCATTTATCAAATTTCTATCATAGTAAATTCATTGCAATTGAGAAGTACAATTCGGGCATCTTGTCGCATTGATATCAATTTCACTGTAGCAATATTTACATTGTTTCTTATTGTGCTCAGAATTTTCTTCCTTCTTCTTAAACAATTTATTGACTTGCCTAACAGCAATAAAAATAGAAAAGGCCACTATTAAAAAATCTATTACATTATTTATGAATAAACCATAGTTTACTGTTGCAACACCAGCAGCTTTTGCTTCCTGAATAGTTTTAAAATTTCCCTTTCCTAATGTAAAAAATAAATTAGAAAAATCTACTTTTCCAATTAGCAGTCCTACTAAGGGCATTATAATATCATTGACCAATGATGTAATTATCTTACTGAAAGCGCCTCCAATAATAACTCCTACTGCCAAATCAATAATATTTCCTTTCATTGCAAATTCCTTAAATTCTTTAAACATCTTATCCCCTCTTTTCTATGTGCTTATAACTAAACAACTTTAATCTCAGATTTATGTGTTAACTTAAGATCTAGCAAATATGTATGTATTTTCGTTTTATAGGTCTAGGTATTGATTTATTACCTGTAATTTTTAGATTATCTACACACAATTATTATTTAACTCATAACTAATTATATTATCTGTCTGTTTTGTTTTTTTATTCTTAAAGAAGTAGTTCTATGGCCTATAGTCATAATTATCCCTTTAATTAATTATTTAATAAAAAAAGTTAAACTGGAATCATTTTAATATCATCCAATTTAACTTAATAAGGCACAATCAAATAAATAATAAGTCCATTTGCCAGCTCATTTCCCATCATCCTACGGCTACAAATTAACCTAATAGCCCGCTATGAGGGCTATTTATCTTCTTGCCTGATGAAAAATATCCATGGCAACTTTGGACTTGTTATTTATTTTC
>NZ_LZZL01000047.1:0-46549 GCF_002006495.1 Clostridium sp. BL-8 | reverse complement strand
CATCTCAAATCTATGATTTGATGATGGTCGCTTACTCTGTGAGTACTCAGCGAGCATATGTGAGTCGAGCTTCCTTTGATGGGAAATAGGCTAACAGATGGACTGGATATTTATTTGATTGTGCCTTAATAGCCAGTGCTACAAGAGAAACATGCTTTATTTTCTGACATAAAATATATAATCACATCAGTAATTTTTTATTTATCTCATATACTTAAACAAGTTATTCTTCTTCCCCTATAAGCTCATTAAGCTTATCTAGTGCCTCATGTATACCACCAACTTCATCAATAAGTCCACAATCTACGGCCTGCTTTCCAATCAGCATAGTCCCTACATCGTTTAATAAATTATCTGTCTGCAGCATGAATTTTTCCAATGTTTCCTCCTTCATATTAGATGTTCTTACTATAAATTCATTTATTCTTTCCTGCATCTTCTTAAAATATTCAAATGTTTGTGCTACACCTATTACAAAACCATTCATTCTTACAGGATGAACTATCATTGTAGCTGATGGAGTTATAAACGAAAATTTAGATGAAGTTGCAAGAGGTACTCCTATTGAATGTCCTCCGCCAATCACAATCGATACAGTTGGTTTAGACATACTATGTATCATTTCAGCAATAGCTAAACCCGCTTCAACATCTCCTCCAACAGTATTTAGCACTATAAGCAGACCTTTAGTTTCTTCATTTTGCTCTATATCTATTAACTGGGGAATAATATGTTCATATTTCGTAGCCTTTGTTTGAGGTGGAAGCACAGAATGTCCTTCTATTTGCCCTATTATAGACAAAACTTGTATTCTCTTATTAGGAGCCGCTAAATTTGTGTTTCCAAGTTCCTTCACATTTTCTATCTTATCTTGTGCCTCTGATTTATTTTCATCTTTATCTGGATTATCATTATTCAAAAGATTATTACTCATATTATAATTCCTCCTATATTGTACTTTTTTTATTTTGTACATTAGGAGGTATTTTATTCATTTATCAATACATATTAAAGATTGACTATTACATTCAAGCACACTATTTCTTTCAAGAATAATTTAATCAATTATGAGTTATAAATCTAATTATCATTATATCTTAAAGTTTAAAGGTTCTATGTAAAACATTTATTGCTTCTTTTTCATTCTTAGAGTGAACTAAACACCATATTGTCATATGTGAATCAGCTGTCTGCAATACTTCTATATTGTTATCATTTAGAGCATTTATAATTTTAGCCATTACACCAGGTATTCCCTTCATTCTAGCTCCAATAACAGCTATTTTGCTACAATTCTCAATTAGGTTATATTTTAAATTTGCATTATTTAAAATCTCTTCTAAAACATCTTTATCTTTTTCATTTATAGTGAAAATTTGTTCTTTGGGAAATATATTAATCAAATCCAAGCTTATTTTGTTTGCTGCTACTAAATCTAATACATTCTTATATTTAATATTCCCTTCATTATCAGAAGCTTTAATAGACACTTGAATCCTATTTTTTTGACTTGTTATACCTGTCATTATCTTATCGTTGCCTTTATCACCAAAATTATTAATTAAAGTTCCTTTAGAATTACTCATAGTATTTTTAATTAATATAGGAATATTTCCTTCCATAGCTACTTCTACAGCCTTTGGATGAATTACAGTTGCTCCTTTATCTGCAAATTGAAATACTTCATTATAGCTTATAACATCTATCAGATTAGCATTTTCAACCACTCTTGGATCAGCTGTCATAATACCATCTACATCAGTATATATTTCTATAGCAGAAGCCTTAAGAGCAACGCCTAAAATGGAAGCTGTCGTATCACTTCCTCCTCTGCCTAATGTAGTCACATAGCCATTTTCTGTGATCCCTTGAAATCCTGTTACTACTGGCACTCTTCCTTGTGATACTAAATCTAAAATTTTCTTAGGCTTAACTTCAATGCAAGCAGCATCTGTAAAATTATTATCAGTTAATATTCCCGCTTGTCCGCCAGTAAGTGGCATTGCATCAATTCCAGCACTATATAAATCATTACTCATAACTACAGAACTTATAGTTTCTCCGCAACACATAAGTAAATCTTGAGCTAACTTATTTGTATTCTTAAACTTATCATCTATTAATGATAATAATGTGTCAGTAGCATAAGGCTGTCCTTTTCTCCCCATGGCTGACACAACTAAAACAGGGCTATATCCATCTTTAATAGCAGTTTTAACTTTCTCAATAACTTTTTGTCTACTTTCTTCAGTTGATACTGAAGTTCCTCCAAATTTCTGTACAACTATTTTCATTGAATTTCCTCCTAATTTACAGTTTAACTTTCTTAATTACTTCATCGTCAGCATCTAATATGATGGTTTTAGCACCAATCTTTTTTACACAATTCCATGGAATTTCTAAGAAATCTTTGCTGCTGAAAATGTTAAATTTCCCACCGTTTAAATTAACTATTAAGTATTTAAAATTGCCTTCATCATCTATTATTAAATCGTTGTTTAATAAATAATCATACTTTTCTCCATCATTTATGTTTATAAGCTCATATCGTTCTATATCACTTAAATATCTAACCTTTTTTTCTTCACTCATAATAAAAACCTCCTTCAATACTCATAAAATAATATGATAGGAGGAGGCTTTTTATTACATATTTAAGCATATGGAGTGAAATAATTAGTTTCTAACGAGATGTACAGCCTTCTATGAAGAAACATAACCAGCTCATAACTATTTCTTAATAGATTACGCTAATGCTTAATTATAGGGCTGATTAGAATAATCTTAGGATTTATTATTTTCTAATATACCTTATACATTGAGCTTATTACTATACTTAGTATTGTCATAAGCCCTTGAATTTTTTAATATTATAGAGTCTAATTTTTCGTATTCTACATCCTGCCCAACATAAGCTGCATTTAAAACTGCCTTTTTAAAACATCTATCTAAAACATATTGAATATTATCTTTATTTATCTCATCTATCTTTTTTATTACTTCTTCCTGGCTCTTTATATTATTTCTAAAGAGGTATGCCTTTGCATTAGAAAACATTCTTGAACTAGTGCTTTCAAGACCTAGAATATAATTAGCTTTAATTTTTTCTTTATTTATTTCAAGTTGTCTTTCTGTTATTCCATTTTTACTAAATAGTGAAATTTCCTTATCTATAACCTCTAAAGCTTTTTCACCATAATTTCTATTCAAACCAGCATATATATTCAGCGTACCCACTGTTTGAAACGGCTGCAGATAAGATGCTATAGAATAACAAAGTCCAAGTTCTTCTCTAACTTTTTGAAAAAGAATTGACGACGCCCCGCCTCCAAATATATTGTTAAGCAACACTAAGGAATAATTATTATCATCACCGTATGGCAATCCTTCTAAACCTAAAGAAATGTGCAACTGCTCAATTTCTTTTTTTGCATATGAAGAGCCAACTTGTATTGCTGATTCATCATATTCGGGTTTATATTCATGCTTACTTTTCCATCCGCCAAAATACTTATTGATTAAATCTTCAAGTTCCTTATCATCAAATTTACCACATACTGATATTACAGAATTATAAGGTGTATATTTTTCACTTATAAAATTTAATATTTTTTCTCTAGTAAATGATTTAACTAAAGGTATAGTTCCTAAAATAGGATATCCTAAGGATGTATTTCCAAAAGTCACTTTTGAATGAACATCATCTAAAACATCTTCTGGTGAATCTTCACTCATATTTATCTCTTCAATTACTACACCTTTTTCCTTCTCTATTTCCTCTGGATCAAACTTAGCTTTTAATATTATATCAGATAAAACATCTAATGATAAATCCAAATGTGTATTCAATGCCTTTATATAATAACAAGTTGCTTCTTTACTTGTAAAAGCATTAATCTGTCCACCTACATTTTCTATGTCTTCCATTACTTGTTTCGAAGTTCGTTTATCAGTTCCTTTAAAGAACATATGCTCAATAAAATGAGATATTCCATTCACTTCTGGGCTTTCATTTCTCGAACCATTTTGTACCATAACTCCAACACTGATTGATTTTAAATGATCTATTTTCTCAGTTACGACTCTCAAACCATTTTTAAGGGTATATGTGTTATACATTTTGTACTTGCCCTCCTTCTTGATTAAAAAAAAGGCAATTAATTGCCCTTTATTTATCTTCTTTATTTTCTTGTTCTACTAAAGCGTCTTTTCTTGAAAGATTTATTCTACCTTGGTTATCAATTTCTGTAACCTTAACTAAAATTTCATCTCCAATAGATACCACATCTTCAACTTTGTTTACTCTTTCTTTAGCTAATTTAGATATATGAACTAATCCTTCTTTGCTAGGTAAGATTTCAACAAATGCTCCAAATGTAGTTATCTTAGTTACTTTTCCTAAGTAAACTTCTCCTGCCTTAACTTCCTTAGTTAAACCTTCTATTATCTTAATAGCCTGATTAACACCTTCATGGTCAGTTGAACTTACAAATACAGTTCCATCTTCCTTAATATCTATTTTAACACCTGTATCTTGTATTATCTTATTTATAACCTTACCACCAGCTCCAATTACATCTCTTATCTTATCTGGATTTATACTCATTGTCTGAGTCTTTGGTGCATATAATGACACATCTGTCCTTGGTGCAGATATACATTCATTAATCTTATCAATTATAGTAAGTCTAGCTTTTCTTGCATCTCTTATAGCATTTTCCACTACATTAAAACTGAACCCTTGAAGTTTAGTATCAACTTGAATTGATGTTATACCTTCTGTTGTTCCTGCTACCTTAAAGTCCATATCTCCAAAGAAGTCTTCAATTCCTTGAATATCAGTTAATATAGTTTCTTCTGTTAAATCTTCTGATGTTATAAGCCCCATTGCAATACCAGCTGCTGGTCTTTTAATTGGTACACCTGCATCTAATAATGCCAGTGTTGATCCACAAACTGATGCTTGTGAAGTTGATCCATTTGAACTTAAAACTTCTGAAACTAATCTTATTGTATAAGGGAATTCTTCTTCTGAAGGAATTAATGGTTCAAGAGCTCTTTCTGCTAACGCTCCATGACCAATTTCTCTTCTTCCTGGTCCTCTTAATGGTTTTACTTCACCAACACTGTATCCAGGAAAATTATAATGATGGATATATCTCTTTGATTGTGCTTCATCTATTCCATCTAATATTTGAATTTCACTTATAGATCCAAGTGTTGCAACAGTCATTACTTGAGTTAATCCTCTTCTGAATAATCCTGTACCATGTGTTCTTGGTAATATTCCGACCTCACATCCAAGTGGTCTAATCTCATCAAAAGCTCTTCCATCAGGTCTTCTCTTTTCCTTTTGAAGCATGTGCCTTACAACTTTCTTCTGCATAGTGTAAAGAACTTCTTTTATATCACCTGATTTTTCAGCGTATTTTTCACCAAATTCTTCATTAACTTTTTCATATACTGCATCTACTGCCGCATTTCTTTCATCTTTATCCATGATGTGCATTGCTTCTTTAATCATATCAGATGCAAATTCTTTAACATCTTTTTCTACTTCTGGGTCTACAGCATATAAAACTGGTTCATCTTTTTTCTTTCCAAACTTAGCCATCGCTTCTTCTTGGAATGCAATGATTTTTTGACATTCATTAAAACCATATTTAATAGCATCTATCATAGTGTCTTCTGGTATTTCCTGCCCGCCAGCTTCAATCATCATTACCTTTTCTTTTGTAGTACATACTGTTAAGTGAAGAGTACTCTTTTCTCGTCCTTCAGTATTTGGATTTGTAACGAATTTGCCATCTATTAGCCCTACCTGGACTGCTGCAGCTGGGATTGTATATGGAATACTTGAAAGGCATAATGCAAGTGACGCTGCGTTAATGGCTAAGATTTCTGGTAAGTTATCTTTTTCAACGGATACAACTGTAGTAACAACTTGAACATCATTTCTGTATCCTTTTGGAAATAGAGGCCTTAGTGTTCTATCAACAGCTCTACCATTTAATATTGCTTTTTCTGATGGTCTTCCTTCTCTTTTAATGAATCCACCTGGTATTTTACCTACTGCATATAATCTTTCTTCATATTCAACACTTAATGGAAAGAAATCTATTCCTTCTCTTGGCTCTGGTGATGCATTAACATTTGTTAAAATTACTGTGTCACCATAGCTAGTAAATGTTGCTGCATTTGACAGCATACCTACTTTTCCGAACTCAACTTTCAATTCTCTTCCAGCGATTTCAGTCGTTAGAACATTACTCATAATTCATGACCTCCCTTAGGTTCATCTGATTATTATAATTTTCATGCTTTTATTATAATTTATACTATATATTTTAAAATAATAGAGCGGAAAACTCCGCTCTAAAAATTATCTTCTTAAACCTAATTCTTTGATTAAAGTTCTGTATCTTTCGATATCTTGATCGCTTAAATAGTTTAAAAGACCTCTTCTTTGACCAACCATCATTAATAATCCTCTTCTTGAGTGATGATCTTTCTTGTGAATCTTTAAATGTTCAGTTAAAGATTGAATTCTTTCAGTAAGTAAAGCTATTTGAACTTCTGGAGAACCAGTATCCCCTTCACTTCTTCCAAATTTTTTGATTAATTCTAATTTTCTTGCCTTATCCATTATAAGTGCACCTCCGTGTATTATATTAATTATCCCCTAGTTCCAAGTAAAAAGATGGCACCTTAAAACTTAGAATTAGGTTCCATGTGATATTATATCAAAAGTAACTATTATTGTAAACTATATTATTAAACTCGACATGTGATTCTCATTTCTAAGCACATGAAAATTTAATTAACAAATAAAAATAGTTATTATTTTAGTTATTGTTCCTTAGCAAATGATTTATCTTTTTCTAGCTGTTCTTTTAGCTCTTCTAAACCATTAAATTTTTTTTCATCTCGAATTTTTTTTATAAAATCAACTTCTATTTCTTTCCCGTATATGTCTTCATTGAAGTCTAAAATATATGTTTCTACTGTTAAGCTTTTGCCTTCCACTGTAGGATTTTTTCCAACAGAAGTAATACCTTTATATATATTATTATTTACCTTTATATTGGTATAATATACACCTATCTTAGGCAAAACAAATTTTTCATCATACTTTAAATTTGCTGTAGGAAAACCAATGGTTCTCCCTATCTGTCTTCCATGAACGACTTTTCCACTTAAGCTATATGGAATGCTGAGCATTTCATAAGCATCTAAAACCGCTCCATCTTCTAAGGCCTTTCTTATTCTAGTGCTGCTTATTACTTCATTTTTATATGTACATGGTTCCATAACACATAGTTCATATCCATATTTATTTTGTAATTCTCTTAAAAGCTCAACATCTCCTAAGTTTTTATATCCAAATTTAAAATTAAATCCTACAACAAATCCTTTTGCATTATAAGTAAATATTAAATATTCTATGAATTCCTTAGGTGTTATTTGCATAAACTCATTATCAAATTCTTCAAAACATACTATATCAACTTTATTATTTTCTAAAAGTTCAAGCTTTCTTTCATTGCTCATTAATAGTTTTGGTGCATTTTCTTTATTTATAAAAGCTCGTGGATGATTTTTAAAGGTAAAAACCATGCTTTTACCACTATTCTTTTTAGCAACCTCAACTACTTTATATATTAATGATAGATGCCCAACATGAAGTCCATCAAAACTTCCAAGAGCTATATAATTATTAGAATTTTGAACATCTTGTAATTCTTTATCTATAATAATCATTTCTTTACTCCTAAATAAAGCACATTAAAAAATAATATTTAATAAATTTAAGTTCATTATTCTTTAATAGTACCTAAAATCATGCTCAAAACACATCCTCTTAAGGATGCTTAACCTAAATTAATAATTTTTCAATTTTAAAGCCTTCATCATCTTGTTTTCCAATACCTATAAAAGTACCTTCACTATCATAAACTCTATATAAAACATTTTTTTCTCTTTTTTCATTTGTCAGTCTCTTGTCGAATACTTTGACTCCATTTATTAATAACTTAGTAAATGAGCTATTTACTGTTAACTTAGGATAAGAGAAAAGTGCTTCTTCAATTGTTATTATATAATCACTTATATTTTCTTTAGTTAAATCTTCAATATTAACACTATTTTCTTGTGCAAAAACAGATGTTTCATATCTATTTAACTCTGTCATAGCTGCCCCTACTTTTAATTTTTCACCAATATCATAGCATAAACTTCGTATATATGTTCCTTTTGAGCAGGCTACTTTCATAGATACATAAGGTAAATCAATTTTGAGGTTAGATATATTAAATATGTTAACTTTTCTAGCTTCTCTTTCAATCTCTATTCCCTGCCTAGCTAACTCATATAATCTCACTCCATTTTTCTTAAGTGCAGAGTACATTGGAGGAACTTGATCATATTCTCCAATAAAAGATAGGACAACTTTTGAAACTTCCTCTTCTGTAATATGACTTGTTTCATTTCTTTCTACTACTTCGCCTTCAAGATCATATGTAGTTGTCTTTACTCCAAGCAAAAATTTAACCTCATATCCTTTATTACTATTCATTATATAATCAATAGTCTTTGTTGCCCTTCCAATACATACTGGCAAAACGCCAGTTGCTTCAGGATCTAATGTACCAGTATGCCCAACTTTTTTTTCATTAGCTAAAAATTTTATCTTTCTTACTACATCAAAAGAAGACATTCCTTTATTTTTAAATATATTTAATACTCCATTTATGTTAGAAGTTTTTCTCGTATTACTCATAAGCAAAGTTCCTATATCTTTCTTCATTACTCTATTTCATCTTTAAGAGTATTTAACAAATTTTCTTTGGCTTTTTCTAAGCTTATACCTTTTTGTATTAATCCTGCTGCTTTAACATGACCGCCTCCGCCATATACTTCCGCAACTTTTCTTACATCCACATTATTTTTAGATCTCAAACTTCCTTTAATTCCTTCATCTGATTCTTTCAAAAGCATTGACACCTCTACACCCTTAATTCCAAGACCAACATTAATTATGTCTGAAGTATCAACCTTTTCTAAGTTAAGCTCATTTAATAGCTCTTTAGAAATTTGAAGAACTGCTACTTTATTATTTAAAACAAGTTCTATATTAGACAAAACACATCCCATTAATTTTATTTTTTCAAAAGGCTTATTATCAAAAAGGCTGCTGTGAATTTTACTATTATCTATTCCAATTTCTATAAGCTTGGCTGCTATATCATGAGTTCTCTTAGTTACATTAGAATGTCTGAAAGATCCAGTATCTGTTACAATTCCACTATAAACAGCACTACCTATAGCTACATTAATATCAGATTTACTCTTTAAATCAATACCTAATTCTTGAACTAATAAATATGATATTTCGCATGTAGCAGAAGATGTAGGGTCTACATAGTTAAGCATTCCGTAATTATCATTTGAAATATGATGATCAATATTAATTATCTTTCCTTTATAATTACTTAAATCTGCAGATATTCTCTCCACATTGCCACAATCTAGAATTATTACTAAATCTGTATCTTCTTTAGGTTCTAATATATTTCCATCAATTTCATTCCCTAAAGAAAGGAAAGAGAGGTTATCTGGAATAACATCTCTTGATATAATGCAAGAATCCTTTCCTAAATATCTTAGCGCATTTAACAGCGCTAAGGTACTTCCTATAGCATCTCCATCTGGAGATGTATGAAACGATAATCCTATCCTTTTTGATTTTAAAATTTCAGCCTTTATTTCACTAAGACTATTCATTACTCTTTACTTATCCTTTGAATTAATTCATCCATGTGCATACCATAATTTATAGAATCATCTAATTCAAAAGTTATTTCTGGGGTGTGTCTTAAATTTATTTTTTGACCTACTGACTTTCTTATAAATCCACTTGCACTCTTTAATGCTTCAAGGTTACTTTTCTTTTCTTCATCATCTTTAGAAAATATACTTACATAAACCTTAGCATATCGTAAATCTTTAGTAACATTAACATCTGTAACTGAAATCATAGCTGTAAGTCTTGGATCTTTAATTTCATTTTGAATTAAACTACTAATTTCTCTTTTAAATTCTTCGTTAATTCTTCCACCTCTATAATTTGCCATGTCTGCTTCTCACCTCTTTAAAGTTCTTTTCTCTTAATTGCCTCCATCTCGAAGCATTCAACGATGTCGCCTTCTTTAATATCATTAAATTTTTCAACAGTTAAACCACATTCATATCCACTGTTTACTTCTTTAGCATCATCTTTGAATCTCTTTAATGATGATAGTGAAGATTCAAAAATCACTATTCCTTCTCTAATAACTCTTGTCTCTGCATTTCTCTTAAGCTTACCAGTTAATACATAACATCCAGCAATTGTTCCAACGTTTGAAATCTTGTAAGTTGTTCTTACTTCTGCTGTTCCAAGTATAACTTCTTTATATTCTGGTTCAAGCATTCCTATCATAGCTGCTTTAACATCATCAAGTGCATCATATATGATTCTATAAGTTTTAACATATACACCATCTTTATCTGCTTGAGCAGCAGCATTACTATCAGGTCTTACATTAAACCCTATAACTATTGCATTAGATGCTGTTGCAAGTGTTATATCTGTTTCAGTTATAGCACCAACCCCGCCATGGATAACTCTTACTTTTACATCATCTGTAGAAAGTTTTTCGAGTGAACCCTTAATAGCTTCAACTGATCCTTGAACATCTGCTTTTATTATAATAGCAAGTTCTTTAACTTTACCTTCTTTAATTTGACTATATAAATCTTCAAGTGAAACTCTATGATTTGCAAGTAAAGTTTCTGCTTTTAATTTATCTTTTCTGCTATCCGCCATATTTCTAGCAGTTTTTTCATCTTTTACTTGATTAAATCTGTCCCCTGCTTCTGGAACTTCTGAAAGTCCTAAAACTTCTACTGGAATAGATGGGCCTGCAGATTTTATCTTTTTACCAGTGTCATCAAACATAGCTCTTATTCTACCATATGTAGAACCAACTAATATTGAATCTCCTACTCTTAATGTTCCATTTTGAACTAGTAAACTCGCAACTGCTCCTCTACCCTTATCAAGCTTAGCTTCAATTACAGTTCCTACTGCTCTTCTATTCTTGTTAGCTTTAAGTTCAAGCATTTCTGCTGTAAGAAGAACCATTTCTAATAATTTATCAATATTTAGATTTTGTTTTGCAGATACTTCTTCACAAATAGTATCTCCACCCCAATCTTCTGCAAGCAATCCTTGTTCAGCTAACTCCTGCTTTACTCTATCTACATTTGCACCTGGCTTATCAATTTTATTTATTGCAACTACCATAGGTACTCCAGCTGCCTTACAGTGATTTATAGCTTCTTTAGTTTGTGGCATTATTCCATCATCTGCTGCAACAACTAATATAACAACATCTGTAATTTGTGCTCCTCTGGCTCTCATTGCTGTAAATGCTTCATGACCAGGAGTATCTAAGAATGTTATCTCTTCTCCGTTCAATTTAATAGTATACGCACCTATGTGTTGAGTTATACCACCTGCTTCAGTGTCTGTAACCTTTGCTTTTCTTATAGAATCAAGTAAAGATGTTTTACCATGGTCAACATGACCCATAACAGTTACTATTGGAGGTCTCTTTTGAAGGTTTGCTTCATCGTCTTCCTCTATTTCCAATACTTCTAATTCTTGAATTTCTTCTTTCTTTTCAACAATAACTTCATATTCAGTACATACTTTTTGTGCTGTTTCAAAATCTATTTCTTGATTTATTCCAGCCATAACTCCAGAAAAAATCAGTGTTCTTATTACATCATTTGAAGATTTATTTAACTTTTCAGCCAATTCTTTAACCGTTATGCTTGCACCTATTTCTATTACTGGAGCATTTTCCATGTTCTTTTCTTTTTCTGCCTTTAGCTCTGCTTCTTCTTCTTTTTTAGTTTTTTTCTTTTTTTTGCTTACGTTATTAAGTTGTTCAGCTAATTCGTCTTCATATAAATCTACGATGCTCTTTTTACTTTCAGTTTTCGCTGCTGAATTTTCTTCTGATCTTCCTGCTAATAATTCCTTAATTAAAACAGCATCTTCATCTTCAATTGTACTCATATGATTTTTTACTTCTATATTAAATTCTTCCATTAATATAGTTATTAATTCCTTTGACTCTATGTTTAATTCTTTTGCTAATTCATGTACTCTTATTTTTGACATGCAGTCACCCCCGTATTATTATCTACTCATATATTTTTTCCTCCTCATATAGCATTAATAATTTATCTGCTATATTCTTATCCAAGATTCCTAGGATCATAATCTCATTACGTCCAATTGCAATTCCTAATTGTTCTTTTTGGAAATCTTCAATATATGGTATTTTTTTTTCTATACAATGTTTTTTAAATTTATTTCTAGATGCATTTGATAAGTCTTCCGACATTATAAACAAATATATTTTAGTTTTATTTCTTAAGTCATCGCATTTACTATATCCTTCAAGTAAAGCTCCAGACTTTTTTGCAATACTCAAAAAATTAAAAAACTTATTCATCACCAATTTCTTCCTTTAGTTTTTCATAAACTTCTTCACTTATAGGTATTTCAAGATTTCTACTTAGTCTCTTCGTCTTAAATGCTTTTTCAAAACACTCAATGTTCTTACAAACATATGCGCCTCTTCCTGATTTTTTACCAGTTAAATCCACGCAGACTTCCCCTTCTGGAGTTTTTACTACTCTTATTAATTCTTTCTTTGGTTTCATTTCCATGCAACCAGTGCACATTCTTAAAGGAATTTTCTTAACCTTCATGAAAAAGCACCCCTTTATTCTTCTATTTCTTTAATTGAAGTTTCTGAATCATTTTCTTCATCAACTTCAATATCATCTGAAACATCAAAATCGTTAATTTGTTCATTTTCTATTTCTACTTCAGTATTTAAAATTCTTTCATCTTCTTCATCTTGTGCTTCTTTTTGAGATTTACTCTTAATATCTATTTTCCAATTTGTAAGCTTAGCTGCAAGTCTTACATTTTGACCTTCTTTACCTATTGCAAGTGAAAGCTGATTATCATCAACAACAACCTTAGCTGATTTGCTTTCTTCATCAACATCTACACTTAAGACTTTAGCTGGGCTTAAAGAATTAGCTATAAATTCTTTTGGATCCTTGCTCCACTTTATTATGTCTATCTTTTCATTCTTTAGTTCATTAACTATACTTTGTACTCTTACTCCCTTTGGTCCCACACATGCTCCCATTGGATCTACTTCTTCGTCATTAGAATATACAGCTATTTTACTTCTTGAGCCAGCTTCTCTTGATATGCTTTTGATTTCAACTACACCTTCAAAGATTTCTGGAACTTCAAGTTCAAATAATCTTTTTACTAAACCTGGATGTGTTCTTGAAACATGGATTTGAGGACCTTTACTTCCATTCTTAACCTCTACTATATATAGCTTTAACTTTTCGTTGAATTTATATTCCTCATTTGGGATTTGTTCATTAGGGCCTATCACCCCTTCTAACTTTCCTAAATTAACAAAAACCATTCCTTTATCTTTTCTTAAGATAGTTCCTGTAATTATATCAAATTCTTTTTCCTTGTAGTCATCATATATGATATTTCTCTCAGCTTCTTTAATTCTTTGTGTAACAACTTGTTTTGCAAGTTGAGCTGCAACTCTACCAAAATTCTTAGGAGTTACTTCTAAATTTATAACATCATCAACTTCACTTTTAGGATTCATTTCTTTTGCTTCTTCTAATGAAATTTCTGTTACGTCATCATATACTTCATCAACTACTGTCTTTTGAGCATATACATGTATTTCCCCAGTTTCTCTATCAATATTAACTTTAACGTTTTGCGCATTTGTATTAGCATTAGCATAATTCTTTTTATATGCTGCAACCATAGCATCTTGAATAGTTGTAAAAAGTAAATCTTCTGAGATCCCCTTTTCTTTAACTAATTCTTTAAGAGCACCTACAAACTCTTCATTCATTTTCATACCCTCCTCGTTATATTTCCCCTTCTAAATTTGCATTTTTTATTTTATCTTTTGGAATATTAATTTCTGCGTCTCCTTCAACTACTATTTCATTTTCCAAGACATCTTTTAATATTCCTTTTATACTTTTTGACCCATTAATTGAACTTGTAAACTTAACAAGCACTTCGCGTCCTATAAATCTCTTAAAATGTTCTTCAGTATACAAGCCTCTATTAAGACCAGGTGAAGAAACTTCTAAATAATACGCCTCTTTAATTGGATCTTCAGCATCTAATACATCACTTATCCTTCTTGAAACTGATTCACAATCATTAAGCGATACTCTATCATCTTCTTTATCTATATATATTCTTAAATAAAAATCTCCATTTTCTTTTACGTATTCTACGTAATATAATTGACAAGATAATTCTAAAACAATAGGCCTTACTAATTCTTCAATTTTCTCGATCAATACGTCTTTCTTCATTTTCTAACCCTCACTTTCATCTTTTAAAAACCCACACTAATATAAACATCAAGCATGTAAACTAGATTTATTTGTCTATATCTTATGCATTTTTAAAATTTGTAATCAAAAACGCAACTATCTTAAGTTAGTTGCGTTACAAACAGAAAGAGCGGGTAATTTTCCCACTCCTTTTTTCTAGCTATTAGAAATTAATCTTCTTATATGATAACATAAACAAATCAATATTACAAGAAACAATTTAAATCAATTTACAGTTTATGCCCTTTAGGGTATCCTGTGGGCAATTAACTGTTAACTAATTCAAAGTTTTTCTACTTCTTCCATAAGGGCATCTATCAATTCTTCTTCTTTTACTTTTTTTATTATTTCGCCTTTTTTAAAAATTATTCCTTCTCCAATCCCACCAGCAATTCCAAGATCACACTCTCTTGCTTCCCCTGGGCCATTTACGACGCAGCCCATAACTGCAACCTTAATGTCTTTTTTGCAATTTTCTAATCTCTTTTCAACCTCTTCTGCAATTTTAATCAAATTAATTTGAGTTCTTCCGCAAGTAGGACATGATATAAATTCAATTCCTTTTTTCTTTAAACCCAATGCTTTTAAAATTTCCATTCCAACTTTCACTTCATTTACAGGGTCACTGGTGAGTGATACTCTTATAGTATCTCCTATACCTTCTGAAAGAAGTGTTCCTATTCCTATGCTTGATTTAATTGTTCCCTTTTGAGCAGTCCCTGCTTCTGTTACTCCTAAATGAAGAGGATAATCACATTTTTCCGCGATTAATCTATAGCACTCTATCATCATCTGCACATTTGAGGATTTTATCGATATCACAATATCACGAAAATCTAAATCTTCTAAAATTTTTACATGCCTTAATGCACTTTCAACTAAACCTTCAGCCGTTGGCATTCCATACTTCTCCAAAATATCTTTTTCTAGAGACCCCGAATTAACCCCAATTCTTATTGGAATCTGCTTCTTGCTGCAGGCTTCTTTTACAGCCTTAATTCTATCCACACTGCCTATATTCCCAGGATTTATTCTAAGAGCTGAAACACCATTTTCGATAGCCCTTAATGCCAATTTATAATCAAAATGTATATCTGCAACTACTGGAATAGACGCTCTTCTTGTTATCTCGCCTAAACTTTCTGCATCATCCATATCTAGCACTGCACATCTTACAATATCGCAGCCAGCATCATACAGTTTTTCTATTTGTTTTAATGTTTCCTCTATATCCTTAGTACGCGTTGTCGTCATTGATTGTACTGTAATTGGAGCATCTCCTCCAACATATATATTTCCAACTTTAACTTTTCGTGATTTTCTTCTCTCCATCTAACGTATCGCCTCTTACTTTCTCTAAATTAACACACTAAATCAGTTAAGAGTTATAAGTTATGAATTAAGAGTTAATGATGAAATCCCTGCAGGGATTTCTAAAAAATATTATTATTTAAAAAGGCCCAAGGCTTTTCTTCCTAAACTCTTAACTTTTAACTCTTAATTTTTAACTGTTTAAAATTGTACTGGGAATACTATATCTTTTATTGTCACCAGTATCATTAATGCTATAAGAGTTGCAAAGCCCATATAATTCAATCCTGCAACTATCTTGTCTGGAACCTTTCTCCTAGTTATGAACTCTATTAATAATATTACGCACCATCCACCATCTAATGCTGGGAATGGTAACAAATTAAATACGGCCAAGTTAACACTTAAAAATCCCACAAAATAAATTAAATTCCAGATTCCCGCTTGAGCACTTGCTGCAGACATTTTTACTATTGTAAGCGGTCCTCCTACATCAGTTTTAAGATTAGCTTTTCCTGTAAATATCATTTTAAGACCTTTAAATGTTTGAGACACTAATGATGCTGTTTGATTTAAACTTTGCTTGAAGCTGGTTCCGATATTTGGATTTTCTATTTTATCAGGATACCCCATTCCTATTTTATATTGCCCTTCATCATTAATTTTAGGTGTTATAACTATATTCTTCTCCTCACCGTTTCTGTCAACTAGAAAATTAGTAGTTTGACCTTTTGATAAATATATATCAAATATAATATCATCAAAGTAAAAGACTTTAGAATTTCCTATCTTCAAAATCTTATCTCCACTCATTAATCCAGCCTCATATGCAGCTGATCCATTTTCTATTTCGCCAGCAGTTGTTGGTCTGTATCCAAAATTATATGTTATGGTTGTAAATATAACTATTGCTAATAAGTAATTCATTACTACACCAGCAATTATTATACTAATTCTTCTTAAAGGAGGTTTAGCAGAAAAACTTCTTTCATCTTGAACCGTTTCTTCTTCTCCCATCATTTTTACATATCCACCAACTGGAAATATACCTAAGGAATATTTTGTTTCCTTTCCTTGTTTAGATAAAATCTTTGGTCCCATTCCAATTGAAAATTCTTCAACTCTTACACCATTTAATTTTGCTAAAGTAAAATGACCTAGTTCATGTACAATTATTAAAACTCCGAAAGCTAAAATAGCCAAAATTATATACATATAAAAAACTTACCTCCTTAAAGCACTACTTTTTTGATTACATATTCTTTTACTCTCTTATCTAAGTCAATAATATTCTCTAAAGTCAACTCTTTTTTGACCTCATCCTTAAACACTTCCATACACTTTTCTATTAAATTTGGTATTTGTAAAAATTTTATTTTTTTATTTAAAAATAATTCTACTGCTGCCTCATTAGCTCCATTCAAAATAGTTGGCATAAGCCCCCCTATTCTTCCAGCCTTAAAAGACAACTCTAACGCCTTAAACGTATCTAAATCTGGTTTTTCAAAGGTTAGTTTTGATATTTCATAGAAGTCTATTGTATCTGCAATAAGCTTCTCCCTTTTCTCATAGTTTAAAGCATATTGAATAGGCAATCGCATATCTTGAGCTCCAAGCTGTGCTATTATGCTTCCATCAGTATATTCAACCATAGAATGTACAACACTCTGTGGATGAACTACAACCTGTATATTATCATAATTACAATTAAAAAGCCAATGAGCCTCTATAACCTCAAGCCCTTTATTCATAAGAGTTGCTGAATCTATGGAGATTTTTTTTCCCATATTCCATTTAGGATGTTTCAACGCATCTTCAACTTTTATATCAATAAGTTCTTCTGTTATCTTCCCCCTAAAAGGACCTCCAGATGCAGTTAAAATTATTTTTCTTAAAGCATTAGTATCATTCCCTCTTAAAGACTGAAATATAGCACTATGCTCTGAATCTACCGGAAGTATTTTTACATTATTTTCTTTAGCTGCTTTCATTACTAATTCTCCTGCAACTACTAATGTCTCCTTATTAGCAAGAGCAATATCCTTTTTAGCTTCTATAGCCTTCATGGTAGGTTCTAAACCTATCATACCAACTACAGATGTCACTACTATGTCAATTTCCTCTAAACTAGCTATTTTATTAAGTCCTTCTATTCCATCCAAAACTTCTACTAATCTATTGCCCACTTTGCAATATTCTCTTATTTCATGAGCACTTTTAAAATCCATCATGGCTACATATGAAGGTTTAAATTCTTCTATTATTCCAATGACTTTTTCTACAGAAGTGTTGGCTGTCACTCCTATTAACCTTAATTCACCATTTGATTTTCTAATTACATCCAGCGTTTGAGTTCCTATTGAACCAGTACACCCTAGTATAGAAATTTTTTTCATTCTCTTTCCTCCTAAAAGCAAATCCCAAGCTAGCATTATCATATATATAAGTAAATCAAAAACTTGATTTATTACTTGTAATTTTTAGATTATACTGCACACACTTACAACTCATAACTGGTTAATTCATCTTATCTAGTTCACACATAACAGGAATACAAGTTGCAAATCTAATTTTTAATGTGAAATTCTTGGTTTGTGCTATAAATTATTTCTTTTGCTATAATGCTATACATTGGTCCGACTAATATTCCTAGAAGACCAAATATCTTAACTCCAATATATATCGATAATAATATAACCAAAGGATGAATATCTAATTTGTTTCCTAAAAACTTAGCCTCTAATATTTCTCTGACAATTTCAACTAAAACATATAGGCAAATAAGCCCAAATGCAGTGATAAAATTCTTCATTATAATATTGTATATTATAATTGGAATAAATACAATTATAGTTCCCACATAAGGCAAAATGTCCAATATACCGCAAATTATCCCAAGCATAAAGCAATCAGGAATCCTAAGCACCAAAAAACCTATTATTATTTCTAATGTCGAAATTAAAATTAATATTCCTTCAATCCCTATCATTTGAATAAAATTTCTCTTTTGACCAGTAAATTTTGTCATTATCTCCATCGGAAATAGCATTGAAAATAATTCTATTATTTTTTGCTTATCTACCAATACAAAAAAAGTGCATATATTTCCTATAAAATAAGCTAAGATTCCATCCCCAGTACTTAATGCTCCTTTTCTTATATTTTGGTCATTAATTATGGAAATTACACTTCTTCCTATTTTAATATTTTCTAAATCTACATTTAAAGTAATAGAAATATCTTTAATAAGTTTATTTATTAAATCTAAATTTGCAAAATATACTTTTTTAAATATGTAAAATATTTCGCTGCCTAAATATACTCCAATAAGCACTATAGATATATTAATAACTATTATACTTAAGGCACCCGCTATTTTACTCGGAATTTTAGCTTTTATCATAATTTTATAAATAGGCGCACATATTACAGTCATAATAATCATAGATAAAAAAGGCCTAAAATAGTACTTTATCAAGAATGTTACTATTATTACTAATACAAGAGAAAATAAAAGCGAAAAAAGTTTCTTATATGCCGTAAAAATAATCCTCACCTCACTAAACTTTTAATCATTGCTACTTTTATAATATATGCATCTAATTTTCTCTTAAAAACTTCTTATTTCATTTACATAAAAAATACTTATGAAAAAAAAAAAATTAAACTTTATATTTGAAGTATAAAGTTTAATTTCTAAATCAATATAATTATTAAATTTTTATTATAAATGTCAAGTAATAAAAAACTACAGTTGCTGAAAATATTATACTGTCAAATCTATCTAATATTCCTCCATGACCCGGAATTAAGTTACTATAATCTTTTATTCCTACATATCTCTTTATTGAAGATGCAACCAAATCCCCCAATTGTCCAAATAAGCCACATAGCGCACCTATCAAGAAATAATTATATATTGGCATAATATTAGTATAATGCTGTATTACGATTCCAAAAACTCCTGTAAAAACAATTGCACCTATAAGGCCACCAAGTGAACCTTCTATTGTTTTCTTAGGTGAAACTTTAGGTGATAATTTATGCTTTCCAAAGTTCTTGCCACAATAATATGCTGCTGTATCTGAAAGCCATGAACCAATAAATATGATCCAAACTAAAAATTCTCCTTTGTTTTTTGCATTAATTAAGTATACAAAACTAAATAAAATTCCACAGTATATAAATCCAAGCACCGTAAGCGAAACATCTACGAATGTATACTCCAGATTTATAACAGGAAGTATTAGCAATATAAATGTTGCAATAACAATAATATACATCATATATTCAAAATTATTATTCAAAAGATAATATATTATCAATAAAATATACCCTATACTCTTTATTGGCTTTAAATTTTTCTCTTTTAATGCATTGTAAAATTCCCATAGTGCCATTATAGATATTGCAAAAACAAACCCTTTAAGATAAATTCCTCCAAGAAAAACAAATATGATAAACGGAGCAATCATAGCTGCACCTAGATATCTATTATCAGACTTCAAAATCTAATCACTCCCCTATTTTACTTTTCCAAAGCGCCTATCCCTATTTTGATAATCCGCTATAGCTCTTTGTAGATCCTTTTCCTTAAAATCCGGCCAATTTATATTTGCATACCAAAATTCTGAATAAGCACATTGCCATAATAAGAAATTACTAAGCCTTTGCTCACCAGATGGTCTGATAATTATATCTGGATCCGGTATACCTTTTGTATATAAATATTCTTCCACCAATTTCTCATTAATGTCCTCTTCATTTATTTTATTACTTTTCACTTCTGAACTAATAAGTTTTATCGCTCTAACAATCTCATCTCTTCCGCCATAATTTAAAGCAAAATTCAAATTTATTTTTGTATTGTTCTTAGTAGTCTCTATAGCGTTTTCTAATGCTTTTTGACACTCTTCAGGTAATTTTGACATATCTCCCAAAAGATTCATTTTAACACCATTTTCATGACATTCTCTCAATTCCTTATTTAAATAAGTAACTAAAAGCTTCATTATTGCTCCAACTTCATCTTTAGGTCTAGCCCAATTTTCAGTTGAGAAAGCATATAAAGTTAAATTTTTAACTCCAAGTCTTGTGGCCTCTTTCAATATCCTTCTAATACTTTCCATTCCAGCTTTGTGTCCCATACTTCTTGGTAAGTTCTGACTTTTAGCCCATCGTCCATTCCCATCCATTATTATTGCAATATGATTAGGTATGTTATTCATATCAAGCTCAAATTCTTTATTTTCTTCTTTTTTTGATTTAAATATATTTAACATATTTTCTCCCCCTAGTTTACTAACATAACTTTATTAAGCCATATTATTTTGAGCAAGTTATATAAACTAAATGTTTTGCATCTGAGCTAAGCTTAGCTTTTTATTATTATTTGAAACCCACTTCTCATTTATGTATTTACTTATAGATTATACTATGAATACTAAGTTAGAATGCTTATAGAGAAGGTTTCAAGAATGAAATATGCAATAAGCAGTTCATACAAAATCTTTTCTTTTAAGAAAAAAACCTGCTTTTTAGCAGGTTTTAAAATTCAGGCTTATGAAATAATATGCCTTAAACTGATAAGACCTCTTTTTCCTTTGCAGCAATTATAGCATCTATTTCTTTCACAACTGCATCAGTCTTCTTTTGAACATCATCTTCAGCTTTTTTTATTTGATCTTCTGATAAATCAGCATCTTTCTTTAATGCTTTTATTTTATCATTAGCATTTTTTCTAATCGATCTTACGGCTACCTTAGCTTCTTCACCTGTTTTCTTTACATTTTTAACAAGATTCTTTCTAGTTTCCTCTGTTAATTCTGGTATTACTAATCTGATAATAGAACCATCACTTGAAGGATTTAATCCTAAATCTGATTTTAAAATAGCTTTTTCTATATCTTTTAATATGGGTCTTTCCCATGGTGTTATCATAAGTACTCTTGGCTCTGGAGCTGAAACATTTGCCACTTGGCTAAGTGGGCACATGCTTCCATAATACTCGACTTGAATTCTGTCAAGCATTGTTGGGTTTGCTCTTCCAGCTTTCATTGTTGATAAATCTGATTTTAATACAGATATTGTTTTTTTCATTTTTTCTTCTGCATTTTGAATAATATCCTTAATCATGATTTCCCTCCTATTTCTTTTTTAAGTCACATGAAAGAAAATAATAGACAAAATAATAATCTGTTATTTTCTTGGTTGTGTCGCAACTAATGTACCTATATTTTCTCCATATATAGCCTTCTTAATATTTCCTGGTTCATCTAATCCAAATACAAGGATTGGAATTTCATTATCCATGCATAACGAAGTCGCTGTAGAGTCCATTACTTGTAATCCTTGCTCTAATACCTCTATATATGATAGTGTATCATATTTTTTTGCATCTGAATACTTATGAGGATCTTTATCATAAACCCCATCAACCTTCTTAGCCAAAAGAATCACATCTGCTTCAATTTCAGCAGCTCTAAGAGCTGCAGTTGTATCTGTTGAGAAATATGGATTTCCTGTACCAGCTGCAAAAATAACAACTCTTCCTTTTTCCAAATGCCTCATTGCTCTTCTTCTTATGAATGGTTCCGCAATTTCCTTCATCTCTATAGCAGTTTGTACTCTTGTTTTAACTCCAACTTGTTCTAAAGAATCTTGAAGTGCTAAAGCATTTATACAAGTTGCCATCATTCCCATATAATCCGCAGTAGTTCTATCCATGCCTTCTCCACTTCTGCCTCTCCAGATGTTTCCGCCACCTACTACTGTTCCCACTTCAACACCCATATCAACTAATTCCTTAATTTCTAGGGCTATTCTTTTCGCTACATTAAAATCAAGTCCAAATCCATTAACTCCTGCTAATGCTTCTCCCGAAAGCTTTAAAATCACTCTCTTGTATTTACAATCTGCCATTTATAATTACCTCCAAAATATTTTAAGGATTATCTGAAAACCTTTTTTTAATTATATTTATTTTACTTCTTAAACGCATGAAAAAGTAATAGAATATTGCTTATCTATTAGTTTCTCGTTGCGCTTTAAAAAAAGAGAACACAAAGTGTTCTCTTTAGGCTTCAACTATTTACCGATTTGTCTTGCAACTTCTTCAGCAAAATCTACCTTTTCAACTTCGATTCCTTCTCCTCTTTCGTATCTTACGAATCTAGTTACTTTAATTGGAGAACCAACCTCTTTAGATTTTTCTTCTAAGAATTTAGTGATTGTTTTATCGCTATCCTTAACCCAAAGTTGTTCTAAAAGACAAACTTCTTTGAAATACTTTTGAATTCTTCCAACAACCATTTTTTCAACTATGTTTTCTGGCTTTCCTTCATTTAAAGCTTGAACTCTGTAAATTTCTTTTTCTTTTTCCATAGATGCTGTATCTACGTCATCTTTTCCTAAGAATAATGGGTTTGCTGCAGCAATTTGCATACAAACTTCTTTAGCAACTTCATCTAAAACGTCAGAAGCTTTATCGCAAGAAAGTTCTACTAAAACTCCGATTCTTCCGCCACCATGAATATAGCTGCTAACTATTCCATTATCAATAGCGAATTTAGTAAATCTTCTTACTGACATGTTTTCACCAAGTTTTGCTATTAAAGCTTTTAAGCTTTCTGTAACAGTAGCATCTCCTTCAAACTTTTCATTAAGAAGTTCTTCTACTGTTGTAACAGAAGTTTCAGCTACCATTTTAGCTAATTTGTCAGCAAAACCAACAAATTCTTCATTTAATGCAACGAAATCTGTTTCACAGTTGAATTCAAGAACTGCTCCAGTTTTCTTATCACTTGAAATATATGTCTTAACTATACCTTCAGCAGCAACTCTACCTGATTTTTTAGCCGCATCCGCAAGTCCTTTTTCTCTTAAAAATTCTACTGCCTTTTCAATACTACCTTCTGTTTCAACTAGAGCCTTTTTACAATCCATCATTTTTGCTCCAGTCATTTCTCTTAGTTCTTTAACTAATTGTGCAGATATATTTGCCATAATTTTAATTTCCTCCTCTATATATAAAGTAATCCTTAACATTTAATTAGGTATATTCAAAAAAATAATAAGCCTGTTTGCCAGTCTATTTTTGTTATACTTTCCAGTATAATTACTTAATAGCCCAACTATGATGCGATTATAATCATTTAAGTAATGAAAAACAACCGCATCATGGACTTATTATTTCTCTTCATATCCTCACAAGGAAAGTTGAAATCAACTCACTTACCTTGCTTTAATTATTCAGCTGCTAATTGTTCGCCTTGTCTTCCTTCTATAATAGCATCAGCCATTTTAGCAGTTATTAATTTAACAGCTCTGATAGCATCATCATTACCTGGGATTACATAATCTACTTCTTCTGGATCACAGTTAGTATCTACGATAGCTACTACTGGAATTCCTAAAATTTTAGCTTCTAATATAGCATTTTTTTCTTTTCTTGGATCAACAATAAACATTGCTCCTACATTTGAAGCATCTAAGTTTCTGATACCACCAAGATTTTTTTGAAGCTTTTCTAATTCTCCTTTAAGTTTTATAACTTCTTTCTTAGGAAGAACATCAAAAGTTCCATCTTCTTGCATTTTTTCGATTTGTTCTAATTTTCTTATTCTACCTCTAATAGTTGAGAAGTTTGTTAACATTCCACCTAACCATCTGTTATTTACGAAATGCATATTACTTCTTATTGCTTCTTCTTCAATAGCTTCTTGAGCTTGTTTCTTAGTTCCAACGAATAATATATCTTTTCCTTCTTCTGATACTTCTTTAATGAAGTTATAAGCTTCTTCAGCCTTTTTAACTGTTTTTTGAAGATCTATGATATAGATTCCGTTTCTTTCTGTGAAGATATATGGAGCCATTTTAGGATTCCATCTTCTTGTTTGGTGTCCGAAATGTACACCTGCTTCTAATAATTGTTTCATTGATATTACTGACATTTTGTTACCTCCTTGGTTTTTACCTCCACTATCTTTAGCTCATAAATTTCCCTTAGTTTAAGGGCACCTAATTTACAAATTGGATAGTGTGTGTATTTTCTTACCTTTAGTAGTATATCACAAGGTATTTAACTCATCAACAAAAATTTATGAATTATTATAAAAGTTTTCTCAAAATCATTAAAGTTTATACACAGATTTAACTTTATTATAAATTCCTAAAGAATAAAAAAATAGCTATAGGTCAATATTTCCCTATAGCTATCACATTATTTAATTTTCTTCAATTCTTCTATTAGCTTCTCATTTAATATTCTAATATAAGTTCCCTTCATACCAAGGGATCTTGATTCGATTACTCCAGCACTTTCGAATTTTCTTAGCGCGTTCACGATAACACTTCTAGTTATACCTACCTTATCTGCTATCTTTGAAGCTACTAATAATCCTTCATTTCCATTTAACTCGTCAAAAATATGTTCAACAGCCTCTAGCTCAGAATATGAAAGAGTTCCTATAGCTAACTGAACAACTGCTTTTTTTCTCGCTTCTTCTGCAATTTCATCCTGCATAGCTCTAAGCATTTCCATTCCTACAATTGTTGCACTATATTCTACTAATACTAAATCATCATCAGTAAATGGGTTTCCGAATCTAGCTAATATTAATGTTCCCGTTCTCTCTCTGCTTCCTATAATAGGTATTATTGTTGACAGTTTATCAACCTTTTTGCATTTTCCAATTTCCTGAAATACGCATCTACCCTCATTAGGAAGGTTAGCTAACGTTTCATCCGCCTCAAGTAAAGTTTTATTATAATCTTCTGGAAATCTCTTATCTTCTATTACCTTTTTCTTCATAGCATCACATTCAAAATCTTTACCAAAAGCATATCCGAGTACTTTTCCTTTTTTACTTATTATGTATACATTACATTCAAGAACTTCGCTCAAAAGCTTGCATATATCTTGAAATGCTACAGGTTCCGTACCAGATTTCTGTAGAATTTTATTTAACATTCTAGTTTTATTTAATAATGATGACATATTGTTATCCTCCTCAGCAACTGTATTACAATATTGTTAATAAATTTAAGATGTAATTGATAGAATATTCGTAATTTATTGAATTTTCTTACAAGTCGCTACTAAAATTAGTTTATCATATAAAATTCCGCATTTCAACACTCTTTTTGTGTTATCGACAAAATAATGTTGGTTACTCTTCTTTTATATTTCCTAGTGTCTACTTTTCATTTTCTTCTGTTTCATCCTTTTTCACTTCTTCTTTATAATTACATTCACTATTAGAACATTGTATATACTTTCCTTTGGCCTTTGAATACTTTAACACCATATACGAATTACATTTTGGACATTTTTCTTTTACTGGTTCATACCAACTTACAAATTTACATTCCGGATAGCCTGTGCACCCAAAGAATTTCTTTCCTTTTTTACTCTTTTTAGCTACAATAGGCTTTCCGCATTCTGGGCATGGTACATCTAACTCTTCAACTATTGGCTTAGCATTTTTACACTCCGGATACCCAGGGCATGCCAAAAATTCACCATATCTTCCTCTTTTGATGACCATCATACGGCCACATTTCTCGCATTTTACATCACTAACTTTGTCTTCGATTACAACCTTTGATATTTCTTTTTCGGCTTTTTCAATTGCAATCTTTAATGGATTAAAGAATTCTTCTACAATTCGTGTCCAATTTTCATTTCCATCTTCAACATCATCGAGTTTCTTTTCCATATCTGCTGTAAAATCAACATCAACAATCTGCTTGAAATATTCGCTCACTATATTATTTACAATTTCGCCAAGCTCTGTGGGAATTAAATTTTTCTTTTCACGGACTACATAGTTTCTTCCGAGTAATGTCGAAATAGTTGGTACATAAGTACTAGGTCTACCTATGCCCTTTTCTTCTAGTAATTTAACAAAAGATGCTTCTGTATATCTTGGGGCTGGTTGTGTAAAATGTTGAGTTCCTTGAAGAGAATCTAATTTAAGCTCTTCATTTTCCTTTAATTCTGGTAATATTACAGAATTTTCATCATCTTCATTCGAATATTCATATATCTTCATGAAACCATCAAATGCAATTACTGATCCTGATGCCTTGAATTTATAATCTCCATTTTCTATATCTATGGAATTTGTATTCAATTCACAAGATGCCATTTGACTTGCTACAAATCTATTCCATATTAATGAATATAATTTGTATTGCTCTGCAGTTAAATTCTCTTTTGCCATCTGCGGTGTAATTTCCACATACGTAGGTCTTATAGCCTCGTGGGCATCTTGAATATTCTTCTTTCCTTTATATATTCTTGCTGAAGCTGGCAAATACTCTTTTCCATAAGTATCTCCTATAAACTTTTTAGCGCCTTCTTGTGCTTCTTCAGAAATTCTTACAGAATCGGTTCTCATATAAGTTATTAGACCTACTGTTCCATAACCTTTTATCTCAACACCTTCATAAAGACCTTGTGCTATTGACATTGTTCTTTTAGTCATGAAATTTAATTTCCTATTCGCATCCTGTTGAAGAGTACTCGTAGTGAATGGTGGAAGTGGATTTCTGCTTTTCTTCCCTTTTTTTATAGCTTTAACAATGAACTTTCCTCTTTTTAGCTCTTCTACAATAGTATTTGAGGTCTCTTCATTTTCGATTTCTATCTTTTTTCCCTTATAGGTTGACAATCTAACTGGAAATTTTTTCTTTTCCTTTTTAAGTGTACAATCTATAGACCAATATTCCTTGGGAATAAATTCATTTATTTCCTTTTCTCTATCACATATTAATTTTAAAGCTGCTGATTGTACTCTACCAGCACTAAGTCCCCATTTTACATTTCTCCATAAAATTGGGCTTATCTCATAACCAACTAATCTATCTAATATTCTTCTTGCCTGCTGTGCATCCACTAGGTCTAAGTCTATTTTTCTTGCCTGTTTTATTGATGCTTTAACAGCATTCTTTGTAACTTCATTAAATACAATTCTGCAAGTTTCATCTTCTGATATTTTTAAAATATTTGCTAAATGCCATGATATAGCTTCTCCCTCTCTATCAGGGTCGGTAGCTAAATAAACTTTATCTGCTTTTTTAGCAGCTTTTCTCAATTTATCTATTAATTCACCTTTACCTCTGATTGTTATATATTTAGGAGTATAATTATTTTCTATATCAACACCTAATGTACTTTTTGGCAAGTCTCTTACGTGTCCCATAGATGCCTCTACAATATAATTCTTTCCTAAATACTTTCCGATTGTTTTTGCTTTTGCTGGTGACTCAACAATTACAAGTTTTTGACCCATATTATAACTTCATAAAAAATATGAAGTATTCACCCCCCTACATATTTTTATATTGTTTTCACATAGTAATTTCCAGGTAAACAAATAATCTCATTTTTTATCTGCATTTCAAACAACAATGCATATAAAGCGCCTCTATCAACAGATGCATTTTTAAAAATATCATCTATGTGAACTGGCGAATCTGTAATTAAATCTAAAATTTCGCTCTTTTCTGGTGTAAGCTTTATAGGATTTTCTATATATTCTAAATCAAGAAATACTCGTAAATCATTTATATCTGTGCAAGCACCTGCACCACCATCTCTAATTAATTTATTAGCACCTCGTGCTCCTTCATAAAGTATAGAACCTGGCACTGCAATAACTTTCTTATCCTGCTCATTAGCCAGTCTGGCCGTTATTAATGATCCACTTTTTTCAGAAGCTTCTGTAACTATTATCCCTTGGCTTAACCCGCTAATTATTCTATTCCTTCTAGGAAAATTTTCTCTTAATGGTTCTGTACCAATCAAAAATTCTGAAACTATCACGCCTTTTTCTGCTATTTGAGAAAATAACATTTTATTTTCAGCTGGATATACTATATCTATGCCACATCCTAGCACACATATGTTATATCCATCATTTTCTAAAGCAGTTTTATGTGCAATAGAATCTACTCCTCTTGCACCTCCGCTTATAAGCGTTATATTATTAGTAATAAGCTCCTTTGTCAAGAGTTTTGTTACAGTTAGTCCATAATTTGAGCATTTTCTTGCCCCTACAATTCCTATAGATTTGTTTTTTATAACCTCTATATTCCCCTTATAAAACAGAAAATATGGCGGATGTAAAATTCCACTCAATTTCTCTCTATACAAAGGATTATCATACGTAATGTATCCAATACTTTTTCTATACAATGTCTCTTTTAAATTTAAGACTTGATAATGTAAATCTTCTTTCTGAAAATTTTTTAATTTTTTATTTATTATTTTATTTTCTTTTAAAATCTCTTCGAAATTATTATATACATTTTCTGCTGTGTTATATTTATTTATTAACTTTATTTTTTGAAAATTTGATATATCAAGAAGTATTAACCATAATTCATAATTCATACTTTTTCGTCCCTTTCTATATAATTTCTCCATTAATATTTTTTCTATAACTAAAAGCTTCTAAAATATGTCCTTCTGATATATCCTTTTCATTGTCTATATCAGCTATAGTTCTAGCGATTTTTATTACTTTTCCATACCCTCTTAATGATACATTAGACGTATTATAATAATGTTTTAAAATTTCTGCACATTTCTTATTAACTCTACAAATTTCAAAAATATCTTTTCCTTTTATATCTGAATTATATTTGTAAGTTGTATTTTTAAATCTTTGTCTTTGAATCTTTATTGCTCTAAGAACATTCTCTTTCATAATTTTCGAGTCATAAGAATCTTTCTCTTTTTTTATTTCATCGTAATCTAATCTCGGCACATAATTTAGAATATCAATTCTATCTAGCAATGCACTTGAAAACTTATTTGAATATTTATTTATTTTTGAATTAAAATAGTATTTATTATCATTAAAATCTTTATCTTCGTTATTTTCTACGGGATTAAATGCTCCTATAAGCAAAAAGTCTGCTGGCATTATATAATTGCCATTAAGCCGTGTTATATTTACACTTTTTTCTTCAAGGGGCTCTCTAAGCGATTCTAATGCTTCCTTTTTAAATTCTAAGATTTCATCCAAAAACAATACTCCATTATGGGCTAATGTTATTTCTCCAGGCTTTATTTCTTTGCCCCCGCCAATTAATGATAATTTCGTTGTAGTATGATGTGGTGCTCTAAATGGCCTTTTTACATAAGACTCTTTATCAATAAGTCCACATGCACTATAAATCTTAGCAACTTCCAACAGTTCCTCTTGGGATAATGAAGGTAAAATTGATATCAATGCTTTTGCAAGCATTGTCTTTCCACATCCAGGCTCGCCATAAAGAATAATATTATGTTTTCCAGCCGCTGCTATTTCTAATGCTCTCTTAGATGAGTATTGCCCTATAATATGACCATAATCTAACGAATCATAATCTTCTTTTTCTTTTATTTCATCACTATCGTCATAAGGAAGCATATCTTCATAGGTTATATAAGAAATCACTTCTTTCAAAGTCCTTAGAGGATAATACTTTCCCCCTTTAAAATAATAGGTCTCTTCCAAATTGTCATAAGGAAATATGAATTTATTAATATTCTTTCGAACCCCCTCTATTATTATAGGTATGGTACCCTTTACACCTTTTAATTCACCAAATAAAGATAATTCTCCAAATATAATATAATCATCTACGTTTTTTCTACAAATTTGGTTAGATTCCATAAGAATTCCAAGTGCAATAGGTAAATCCAATAAAGATCCAATTTTTCTAACATCTGCTGGTGCTAGGTTAATAGTAATTCTACCCAATGGGAATTCAAATCCACAATTTATAATCGCTGCTCTAACTCTTTCTTTTGCTTCCTTTACCGAAGCATCTGGAAGACCTACTATGTTAAACATTGGTAGCCCCTTAGATATATCTACTTCAACATTAATTAAGAAACCTTCCAATTGATTATGAGTTGCGCTTATTATTTTCACTGCCATGTAATTCACCTCTTACAGAATTATAGACACACATTTGAATATTAATTCTATAAAAATAAATTTGTTTAAAAATTTTTTTCATTGTTAATACTTTGAATATAAATTATGAACTGTAAACTATACTAAGGTTGGTGATTAAATGAAAAAATTGAATAAAGATGTAGGAAATTATTGTGAAGATTTAGCCAAAAATTATTTAAAAAGAAACTGCTATTTTATCTTAGATTGTAACTTTAAAAATCATCTTGGTGAAATAGATATTATTTGTACTCGAAATAATATATTAATAATTGTTGAAGTTAAAGGGAGATATAGTTATGATTACGGTTTACCTAAAGAATCCGTTAGTTCTTCAAAGCAAAAATCTATAATTAAAGTTACTACTGCATATATATCTTACAAGAAGTTATTTAATCTCAATGTGCGTTTTGACGTTATTGAAGTTTATTTAAACTCAAACAATAATATTTTTGAAATAAAACATATAAAGGATGCTTTTAGATTGCCATAATTTTTTTCATTATCCGTCAATAATCTACAAATTACTAATATCATTTCCATTTATTTACATAAAAAATCTATACAAATATTTTTATTTCCAATAATATTCGTATAGATCAAACTGTTATAAATTCTTAATTTATAATACTCATGTACACAAAATCCAAATTTTCCCTTCTTGTTTTATAGTAATTTTGTTAAAAAGCTATTCCTATGAATACTGCATTTTCCATAAGTTTTTAAACCTTCTATATGTTTTGCTGTTCCATAGCCAACATTATTTTCAAAATCATAGTATGTATATTTCTTTGCATACTCTTTCATGATTTTATCTCTATATACTTTTGCGACAATTGATGCTGCCGCAATGCTGGCGCTTTTAGTATCTCCTTTTATAACTGATTTATTTTCAATCTTAATATTTTTAACCAAATACCCATCCGATAATACTAAATCAGGCTTTATCTCAAGCGAATTACAACTTTCTAGGAATACTTTATTGTTTGAAAAAGCTATACCTTTTTCATCTATTTCCTCATTCGAAGAAACTGATATGCTATAACATACTGCTTTTTCTTTAATAATTTCAGCAAGCTCTTCTCTTTTTGCTTCTTTTACCTTTTTTGAATCATTTATATATAAAATTAAATCTTCGTCTAAAGCGTTTAAATCCAATATAACACTGCAGGCAACAATTGGACCCGCAAGAGGTCCTCTGCCTACCTCATCTACTCCTGCAACATATTTATAATTTCCAAAAGATTTATCAAAATCATACATTTTTTTAACTCTTTTAATCTCATTTAAATATAAATCTAACTCTTTTTCAATTTTCGTTTTAAGGGATAATACATTTTTTCTTTTATCTTCCTTTAACCAATTTATAATTTTATCATAATCTCCATTTTCATATACTTCAATTGTTGAGATCTCTGATATTTCTTTTTTTATTTGAGAAAATGATAGCGACTTTATATCCTCATTAATTATCCTCATTCTCTTCTACTGGACGTTCCAATGTGATAGCGCCCATTTTCCCTCCCCTAAATTCATCAAGTAGGATAACTGCTAGTCTATTATAATCAATTTGTCCTCCTGAAATTAATGTTCCCCTCTTCTTACCTATAGCATCTAACGTATCTAAAGGATTTTCAAAAACTTCAACCAGTTTATATCTTTCTTTTAATTTATCCTCATAGCTATCTTGCAATCTTTCAACGAGTTTTAAAGCCAATTCTTCTATATCCATTATTTCGTCTTTTATTGCACCCGTAAAAGCTAAATTTAAAGCTGTTTCATCATCTTCAAATCTAGGCCATAAAACTCCTGGTGTATCTAAAAGCTCAATTCCCATTCCAGTTTTTATCCATTGCTTACTTTTTGTAACTCCTGGTTTGTCACCTGTCTTTGCTATATTGTTTCTTGCCATCTTATTTATGAAAGTCGATTTTCCGACATTAGGTATTCCAACTACCATAACTCTCATTGTTATGTTAACCATACCTTTTGCTTTTAATCTATCATGCTTTTCCTTTAAGAGACTTAATAGCATAGGTTTTATATTCTTAAGTCCATCACCTTTTAAACAGTTAACTTCTAATACCTTAACTTCTTCTTCTGTTAAGTAATTTATCCACTCTTTAGTTACCCTATTATCAGTCAAATCACTTTTATTCAAAAGTATAATTCTTGGTTTTCCCTCTAGTAATTTTTTAATATCTGGATTTGCAGAACTTCTTGGAATTCTAGCATCTCTTATTTCAATTACAGCATCAACTAATTTTAAATTCTCTTTAATTTCTCTTTGAGTTTTTTTCATATGTCCTGGAAACCAATTAATTGCCATATGAATTCCTCCTTAAATTTATTTTATATAAAAAGTAAAGTGGGTATACCATGCTTTAATTTACAATTGTTCATCATCAATTGTAAACTTATGTATTCTTCTTTAACTTAGTTTTAACCCAAATTAAATTTCTAACCCCCTCTATAATTTCCTACAGAAATAAAAAAAGGACTGAAACAGTCCCCTTTTTATACTATCTAGTTAATAATTCTTTAACTTTAGCAGCCTTACCAACTCTATCTCTTAAGTAGTAAAGTTTAGCTCTTCTTACTTTACCTCTTCTTGAGACTTCAATTTTTTCAATTGTTGGTGCATTTATTGGGAATGTTCTTTCAACTCCAGTTCCATAAGCAACTCTTCTTACAGTGAAAGTTTCTCTTAAACCACCATTTTGTTTTTTGATAACAGTACCTTCGAACATTTGAGTTCTTTCTTTGTTACCTTCTTTAATTCTAACATATACCTTTATAGTATCTCCAATTTTGAAACTAGGTAAGTCAGTTCTGATTTGTTCTGCTTCTATAGCTCTAATTATTTCGTTCATTGTGCATTCCCTCCTTAACGATAATTTGACGTTCTTAACATATATAAATTGACAGCGGAACGCCCGTACTAGCACAAATCATATCATATCACATAATTTTCTATATTTCAATAAAAATCATATTATATTTTTTACTTTTTTGTACTACTCTGTTTTAAAAGCTTAATATCTTCTTTAGTCAAAGTAATATTTTTATATAAATCAGGTCTAGATCTCTTAGTTATTTCAAGAGATCTAAGCCTTCTCCACTTTCTTATATTTTCATGATGCCCAGATAGAAGTATTTCAGGCACCTTATCTCCTTCAAATTCTTCAGGTCTGGTATATTGAGGATATTCTAATAATCCATTGTAGAAAGATTCATCCATAAAGCTTTCTTCTTTTCCAAGCACTCCAGGTTTAAGTCTTAAAATACAATCTATTACTGGAATCGCAGCCATTTCTCCACCTGTCAGAACAAAATCCCCAAGGGAAATTTCCATATCTATATGTTTATAAACTCTCTCGTCTATTCCTTCATAATGACCGCATAAAAATATCAAATTATCTTCTTTTGAAAGATCCTTTGCAAGCTCTTGATTAAATTTCTTTCCTTTAGGCCCTAAAAATATAACCTTCCCACTATTGCTTTCTTTAGCATGTCGTATAGAATCTACTATTGGTTGAGGCGACATAACCATACCAGCTCCACCGCCATATGGATAATCATCAACTTTCTTATGTTTATTTAATGTAAAATCTCTTATATTTAATATATCGAAATCAATTATTTTATTTTCCCTTGCTCTTCCTATAATGCTGTGTTCAAAGATAGAAAACATTTCCGGGAACAAGGTTAATATACTAATCTTCATCCTGCCATTCACCTACTGGCCTTACAACTATTTTTTTAGCATTGATATCAACACTAAGTACTATATCTCTAAGAACTGGTATTAATAATTCTTTAGGCTCTTTAATCCAATATACATCATTATTAGGAGTGCTAATTACATCAAAAACTCTTCCAAGTTCTTTTTCATTTGTATCGTATACTGTGCATTCTTTTAAGTCCACAACATAATATGTATCTGGTGGAAGCTCAGGTTCACTATCACGTGGTATTTCAATATATTTTTCCTTATAAGTTTCAGCATCATTCATAGAATCTACGCCTTCTAACTTTAAGATAACTCTATCCTTTTGAAATTTAACTCCTAAAATATTTTTTGGCGCTCCACCTACTAAAACAGTCTTTAGACGTTTAAATTTATTAACATCCTCTGTCAAAGGATAAACCTTAACTTCACCTTTAACTCCATGAGTATTCACAATTTGGCCTATTTTAAATAATTTACTCACTTTTTCACCTCGTTTTTTATATTAGACATTGTAAAATAAAAACAAATCAATCCACTCTCCAATTTCCCATCATATTACATCACTAATTCCTCTAATAATCTCTGCTATAAAAGAAATCATCTTTTTGGATCTAATGAAAAATATCCTCGATATATGTTTACTTGTTATTTTCTTTACTAAGCCTTAAATTCTTATATAAAATACTAAATATAATCAAATTAAAATCCATACGTATAACTAATCTTACAGTATAATTATACCCTAACATATCTGTATTAAAATCATTAACAAGTTATATATAAAGTATACATTAATCTAACTTATAGTGAATATCCTTTTCTTAATTAATATCACAAAAATATACATGTTATATTATCTTCACATTATGGATATCTAATTTCTTCATTTAACTATAATTCTAATATTATATATAACATTTACTTAAGTTAAACGCATATGCAAACGAAGAAAAAAGATACATGTTTATGAAGTAGGCATTTTAAATTGAGCTGTGATGATTCTTGGAGGAAGGTTGTTCAATTTACTGCTTGTCCTAAACTTGCTTTAGGAACATGCAGAAATTGGCACAACCTTCCTCTTAGAATCTTCCAGCGAAAATTTAATAAGTCCGCTGTAACAAATATGTATATGATTTCGGTAGATTACCGCTAAACTCCAAGCCCCAGCCATATATATTTTTTGAAGATATTTAAAAAGAGTTAGGTTACCCTAACTCTAAATTTTTTAGATGATTTCTACTATAACTCGTTTATTTTGTTTAACTGCTGCAGCTTTAACAACTGTTCTTATAGCTTTTGCAATTCTACCTTGCTTACCTATAATCTTACCCATGTCTTCTGGTGCTACTTTTAACTCAAGTATTATGGATTGTTCTCCATCCACCTCATTAACAGTAACTGCATCAGGATTATCAACAAGGGATTTAGCCATAAATTCAACTAATTCCTTCATAAACGTCCACAATTAATATGTATTAATTGCAGAATTCACCTCCAAAAATTACTTAGTAAGACCTGCATTATTGAAAAGTCTCTTAACTACTTCTGTTGGTTGTGCTCCATTAGATAACCATTCATTAGCTTTTTCTTCGTTGATTTTAACTTCAACTGGTTCAACTAATGGATTGTAGTATCCAATTTCATCGATGAACTTACCATCTCTTGGTGCTCTTGAATCTGCAACTATTATTCTATAGAAAGGAGCTTTTTTAGCACCCATTCTTCTTAATCTGATTTTTACTGCCATTTTAATTTCACCTCCTTTAAAGGATAATAAATATATTTCAACTCTAAGGGCTAGAAAGGTAACTTTCCAAATAAGCCGCCTTTCTTAGCCTGCTTTTGGAATGATTTCATTTGCTTCATGTTCTTTTTCATCATTTCATAGCCCTTCATGAGTTTATTAACTTCTTGTATGTTTGTGCCTGATCCTTTAGCTATTCTGCTCTTTCTTGATGGAGACTTTAATATAAGGCTTGGATTTCTTCTTTCTTTACTTGTCATAGATTGAATAATCGCCTTAGTTCTATCAAGCGCTTCAGTTCCTTTATCAAAGTCAACTCCTTGAAGCTCCTTTGAATTTAAGCCAGGTATCATTTCCATAATTTTATTTAAAGGTCCAAGCTTTTTCATTTGTTCCATTGCCATTAGATAGTCTTCAAAGTTAAATTCTTGATTTAACATTCTCTTACCTAAATCAGCAGCTTCCTTTTCATCAATAGCTTCTTGGGCTTTTTCAATAAGTGATAATACATCACCCATTCCTAAAATTCTTGAAGCCATTCTATCAGGATGGAACACTTCAAAGTCATTCATTTTTTCACCGACACCAGCAAACTTAATTGGCTTATCAATTATGCTCTTGATTGAAAGTGCGGCTCCACCTCTTGTATCGCCATCAAGCTTTGTCAAGATAACTCCGCTTAAATCTAAATCATTATTGAAGCTTTCTGCTACATTAACAGCATCTTGACCTGTCATAGCATCAACAACTAATAATATTTCTGATGGTGTCACATTTTCTTTTATGCTTTTTAATTCCTGCATTAATTCTTCATCAATATGAAGTCTACCTGCAGTATCTATAATAACTACATTATTACCATTATCCTTTGCATGAGCTATTCCATTTTTTGCAATTTCTACTGGACTTATTTTATCACCCATTGAAAATACAGGAATTTCAATTTGCTTTCCAACAACTTCTAATTGCTTAATAGCTGCTGGTCTATAAATATCACATGCTACCATTAATGGTTTCTTATTATTTTTTCTAAGGTTCAACGCAAGCTTACCACACATGGTAGTCTTACCTGCCCCCTGCAGCCCAACTAACATTATAACTGTAAGTCCTGAACTGCTATAATTAAGTTTACTTTCACTTCCACCCATAAGATTAGTAAGTTCTTCATTAACTATCTTTATTACCTGTTGTCCTGGTGTTAAGCTTTCAAGAACTTCACTTCCAACACACTTTGAACTAACAGAAGAAATAAATGTCTTAACAACTTTATAGTTAACATCTGCTTCTAATAAGGCAAGCTTTACTTCTCTCATGGCTTCTTTTATATCTTTTTCAGTTAACTTCCCTTTTCCTTTTAATTTTCTGAAAGTTTCCTGTAACTTTTCACCTAATCCTTCAAAAGCCATGTTTACTTCCTCCTCAAATTATAAACTTTCTAGTTTTTCTTTATATTTTATAATATCCTTCTCATCTATGGAATATTTATTTTTTAATTGTTCTAAAAAATTCATAATCTCTTTTTCTTTATTTACACTCTTCTCAAGTAAGTGAAGCTTACTTTCATAGGATAGAAGCTGCTTATAACATCTTTTAATTAAATCGTGAATAGCCTGGCGACTTGTTTTGTTAAGTTCTGCTATTTCAGCTAAAGATAAATCATCATCATAATACCATTGCATAATTTCAACTTGTTTCTCTGTTAATAATGAACTGTAGAAATCCATAAGCAATGAGATCTCAACTCTATCTTCCATTTCTAATCACCTTACCCACAAAAGAGATTTTAACAATATTTTTAACAAGTGTCAAGTACTTTTACTTAACACCCCAAAAAATTTTTTCAAACAACATTATATTGGCATATTTTCATTAAATTTCTTTGTATACACTAGATAAAACAAAACAAGTGATAAGTTATGAATTATTAATTATGAGTTAAGGATGAAATCCCCTACTTGAGGATTTCTAAAAAATATATTTTTCAGAAAAGCCTTAAGGCTTTTCATCCTCAACTGCTAATTGTTAACTGATCAAATTAATGCTTCTGCAAAAGCTTCTGCATCAAATTCTTGAAGATCCTCAACACCTTCTCCAACACCTATATATCTTACTGGAATGTTTAAGCTTTGCTTTATCGATAAAACAACTCCACCTTTTGCAGTTCCATCTAATTTAGTCAATACTATCCCATCGATCGGACAAGCCTCCATGAATTGTTTTGCTTGAATTACAGCATTTTGTCCTGTAGTTGCATCTAAAACAAGTAACGTTTCCTTTTTATATCCTTCAAGTTCTCTATCTATTATTCTATTTATCTTTTCAAGTTCATTCATTAGATTTTTCTTATTATGAAGTCTTCCTGCAGTATCACAGATTAATAAATCAACATTTCTAGCTTTAGATGCTTCTATCGCATCAAAAACTACCGCTGCCGGATCTGAACCTTCTTGATGTTTAACTATATCAACACCAGCTCGACTGCTCCACACTTCAAGCTGATCTATAGCTGCTGCTCTAAAGGTATCTGCTGCTGCAAGAAGCACTTTTTTGCCTTCTTCTTTATTTTTAGCTGCAAGCTTTCCTATTGATGTAGTTTTCCCAACCCCGTTAACTCCAATTACAAGCATTACCTTTTTTGCACCGTCATTTTCTTCTGAAGCGCCTTCTAATAACATTTCTTTAATTACTTCTTTTAATGCCGGTTTAACTTCCTTTGGATCATTTATTTTTTCTTTACGTATCTTATTTCTTAATCTTTCTATTATATCTACTGTAGTGTCCATACCTACATCTGATATTATTAATATTTCTTCTAATTCCTCATATAAATCCTCATCTATAGTTATTGCTAAATTTAATACTTCATTAATTTTATCTGTTAATCCATCTCTTGTTTTACTTAATCCATCTTTTAGTTTATTAAATAAATTTCCAAACAAATTCATTTCCTCCTAATTAAAATTTTCAGTTAAATCAACTGATACTACCTTAGATATACCTTTTTCCTCCATGGTTACTCCGTATATGATATCACTAACTTCCATAGTACCTTTTCTATGAGTTATAATTATAAACTGAGTATTATGAGAAAACAATTTTAAAAATTCTGCATATCTATATACATTTGCATCATCCAATGCCGCTTCTATTTCATCTAGAATACAGAATGGCGTTGGCTTCATTTTTAAAATTGCAAAAAGCAATGCTATTGCCGACAACACTTTTTCTCCACCTGACATTAAGTTTATATTTTGAAGTTTTTTTCCTGGCGGTTCCACATTTATGTCAATAGCAGCTGTAAGTTCATCACCTTCACCTAAGATAAGTTCTGCACTACCTCCTTTAAACAGATCTTTAAAAGTCTCATTAAAATTATAATTTAAAACTTTAAAATTCTCTTTAAATAGAGTTTTCATTTCAGTAGTCATTTCTTCAATAACAGATTTCAGTTCTCTCTTTGCATTTTCTAAATCTTCTGCCTGTGTTGACATAAACTCATATTTTTCTTTTATTTCCTCATATTCCTCTATAGCTGCTAAATTAACTACACCAAGTCTTGTTATCATTCCCTTGGTAGTATTAATTTCTTGTCTCAATGCCTCTTCATTTTCTACCGGCTCACTTATATCTACTGCTTCTGCATATGTTAATTCCAATTCTTCATTTAATTTTTTATAGATATGTTCTTTATCAGCTTCTTTTTTAGCCTTAATCACTTCTTTTTTATTAACTTCAACTTCCTTGATGCTGACTTCATCTAATATGCCGCTTATTAAATTATCTTTTTCTTTAAATTCTTGTTTTAATTTTTCTTTTAGTATCTCTTCATCTTTAAAATTTAATTCTAATTTATTAATACTAATAGTATTATTTTCTATTTCTTTATTCTTTACCTCTATATCCGAAGTTAAACTTTCAATGCTCGTTCTATTTTCAATATTTTCTTTATTTAGAACTTCACTCTTGTAATTTAAATCTTGAATTTCTTTATCCATCCTAGAAAATTCATTTTTTCTATTTTCTATAGCTTCATCTAAAGTTGCTTTATTTATTTTCATTTGTGTAAGCTTAGCGTCACTATCATTTACTTCTTTAGCTTTAGCTTTGATTAATTCCTCTAATTCTACACTCTTGCTCTTATTGGATGTATTTTCATTTTCAATAGATTTAATTTCTTCTTCTTTAGTTTTTAATTTTTCTAAAATAGCTTCCTTTTCATTTACTATCCTTTTAAGCTCTTCCTTAGTTACTTCTAAATTTCTTTTTAATTTATCAGTATCATTTTGTAACCCTTTGACTTCACTATCCTTTTTAGTCAGCTCAATGTTCTTTTCATGAACCTCGTCTCTCTGATTCAATATCTCTTCATCAAGCTTTTTAATTTCATCCTTAATAGCTTGTACCATTTGAGTTAATTCTTCATACTGCTTTTTCTTTTCACTTATATTTTCTGTTAATTCTTCAATTTCTCTTTTTCTACCTAGGACATTAGAATTTCTTCCTTTTATGCTACCACCAGTTAAAGCTCCACCCGGATTTATTACTTCTCCCTCTAAGGTAACAATTCTTTGATTATATTTCCCAATACGCGCTATTTTAAGCGCACGATCCATATCAGTAGCAATTATTGTTCTTCCAAGAACATAGTTCATTATATTATGGTACTCTCCATCATATGAAATTATGTCACTTGCAATGCCAACATATCCATCCGCCTCAGTTATATTCCTGTCTAGCTCTAATTTTTTCCCTTTTATTACGTTTAAAGGCAGGAAAGTTGCTCGTCCTAAATTATTCTTTTTTAAATATCCAATAAGAACTTTAGCTATTTCTTCATTCTTAGTTATTACATTTGAAATTGCAGCTCCAAGTGCAATTTCTATAGCCACTTCATACTTTTTATCAACGCTGAAAATCTCACCTAAAACCTTTGTATCTTCAGCGGCAGTAATTCTTTCTTTATGAACTAATTCCATTAATGACTTTACCGATCTATTATAACCCTCGTAATGCTTTTCTAAGTTCTCTAACATAGTTTTATTAGCATCAAGTTTAGATAAAGTTCCACTTAATTCTCTTAGTTCGTTTTCTTTTCTTGTTAAATTTGCAGATAATGTGCTCATCTTTTTTCTATCTTCTGCAATTTTTATTTCTAGTAACTTTATATCATCTTTCTTATTTTCAATTTCATTATTTAAATCTTTATAAGTTGCTGAATTAATTACTATGTTGCTTTCTATAGATGAAATGGATGAATTTAAAGTTTCTTTTCTCTCTTCTCTAAGGGAAATATCTTTATTTAAAATAGTAATCTCATTCTTTATATCAGAATTACTTCTTAAAAGTTCAAATTCACCTTCTTTTAATGCTCTTAACTCTTCTTCAATAGTTCTAAGCTCCTGTGAATTCTTTGTATTACCCCCCTCTAATTTGTTTATTTCTTCATTTTTACTTTTTTGCTCTTCTAATCTTTTAGCTAATTCTTCTTGTAATACTGATTTGTTTTCATTTAGTTCATTTATCTTAACTGCAATATCACTTAATTCATAATTGTTTCTATTTATTTTATCTTCAAAGCCTTTAATTCTTTCCTTGTATAATTCAATACTTTTTTGATCTTCACTAATAACTTCTTTTAAATCATAATATTGCTCTTTTTCTTCCAAATTCTTTTTTTCTAATTCTTCTATTTTGTTTTCTAAGCCTTTAAGCTCTAACTTATCATTTGCAATTTCTTTTCGTTTATCTTCAATTTCCTTAATCTTTAAATTTAAATCTTCATTAAAGCTCTTTAGCTCTTCTTCCATTCTATCTATAGTATGAACTATAATCGATACTTCTTTTTTCTTTAAATCTTTAGATAATTCATTGAACTTCAGTGCCTTTTCCCTTTCAATTCTTAAAGGCTCTATTCTTTCTTTATAGGTCGATAAGATATCATTTATTCTAACTAAATTTTCATCTGTATTACTTAGTTTCTTTTCTGCTTCTTCTTTTCTATTTTTAAACTTTACAATACCTGCTGCTTCTTCTAATAAAGCTCTTCTATCTTCTGGTTTTCCACTTAATATAGCTTCGATCTTACCTTGTCCTATTAACGAATATCCTTCCTTACCTATTCCGGTATCCATAAAGAGATTTGTTACATCCTTAAGTCTGCACTTTGAGTTATTTATTAAATATTCAGATTCTCCTGACCTAAATATTCTTCTTGATACCGTTACTTCATTATACTCTGTTGCAAGCTTCTCATCGCTATTATCCAGAGTTAGCGAAACTTGTGCAAGTCCTACAGGTTTTCTAAATTGAGTTCCTGCAAAAATTACATCCTCCATCTTTCCGCCTCTAAGTACCTTAACACTCTGCTCTCCAAGCACCCATCTTACAGCATCAGAAATATTACTCTTTCCGCTTCCATTTGGCCCTACAACAGCTGTAACCCCTTGTTTAAATTTTAATTCAGTTTTATCCGCAAAGGATTTAAATCCTCGTATTTCTAGAGATTTTAAAAACATGTTCCCTCTTCTCCTTAAAAAGAAAATATACTAGGCAGTAATGATAAAAGAAAAATTAATATTATAAAAATAGTCATCCCAACCATCATTTTTTCTCTAGTCTTTTTTTTCATGCTAACTATCACTCCTTATTATAATTTAGTTTATAGTAAAGCCTCATAAATATCAACTTAGATCAGTTTACAGTTAGGGAAAAAAAGCCTGCGACTTTTCTTAAATTATATTTTGTAAAAATCCCTTCGGTGATTTTTATCCCAAACTTATCACTTATAACTTTTAACTCTTCACTAGTTAAGCTTTTTACTAAATTAAAGCGAGAGTTTCCTCTCGCTAATATATTATATCTAATTTTTTATCTCTTAGACAGAGTTTTATGGATCCTCTCTTAATATCCTCATCCTGTTTCACAATAATATTTTTGTTATTTTCTTTTAATTTATTAAAATATATCTTTTTATTAGCATAAAGCTTACTTAAATCTTTAGGATTAATATATATTACAGCATCCTTTTCTTCTTTTAAGTTCTCTAAAATCATATCTGCAATCAAACTACCTTCTACTAACTCCCTAAAAGCCGGATGGAATGGTCCCGCCACAACATCCTTTCCTTCAGTTATACTTTCTGTAGGCTGAAGTCCAATTCTTATTACATTGATTTTATTTTTTCTGTACATATCATATATAGTTTTACTTATGTCTACCGCCTCTTTAAGTGAATAAGGAATGTATTCCTGACACCTATACATCTTTTCCATTGGTGTATCTTTTATGACCAGTGAAGGATATATTCTGCATATATCTGGTTCCATTTCAATTGACCTTTTAGCTGTTGCTATATCCCTCTCAAATGTATCTCCTGGAAGCCCTGGCATAATCTGATGCCCTAAAACAAATCCATATTGCTTTATCAGTCTGGATGCGTCTATAACATCCTGAATGCTATGACCTCTTCCTGCCTTTTTTAACACTTCTTCATCTAATGACTGAACACCAAGCTCTATTATGTCTACTCCATATTCCTTGAGATAACTCAATATATAATCATTAATGTAATCCGGTCTTGTAGATAATCTTATTTTATCTATAAATTCTTTTTCTTTAAATTCTTTAGCTACCTGTAACAGTTCTCTTTGTTTTTCTTCCCTTATGCCTGTGAATGTCCCCCCAAAAAACGAAACCTCTATAGTTGCATTTTTATTACTTATGGTTTCTAAATACTCACAAATCGTATCATTAACCGTTCCACCCGTAACATCATCGTCAGCACCTGTTATTCTATCTTGATTACAAAATACACAATTATGCGGACATCCTTCATGTGGTACAAATATAGGTATTATATAATAGTTCTTACTCATGAGCACCTTCCAATACATCTAACGCTTGCTTTGCAGCATTCTGCTCTGCTTCTTTTTTACTATATCCAGAACCTTCTCCCATGAGTTTTTTATCTATAACTACATTAGTAAAAAACTTTCTTCTATGAGGTGGCCCTTCAAACTTAGTTAATTCATATTGAATTGCTACTTCTCCATCTTTTTGAAGAAACTCCTGAAGCTTTGTTTTAAAGTCTAATACAATCTCATTATTTATTGCCTTATTTATTACTTCTTCAAAATGAAGCAATATAAAATCTCTTACAAAGCCAATTCCCTTATCAAGATAAACAGCAGCAAGTATTGCTTCAACTGCATCTGCCTGTATAGAAATTCTTTCCCTTCCGCCTGTAAGCTCTTCTCCTTTGCTCATTCTTATATAATGACCAAGATTTATTTTCCTTGCTATTTCATAAAGAGAATTTTCACATACTATTAAACTTCTTATTTTAGTGAGTTCTCCCTCACTCTTATGTTTATAGTTGTTAAAAAGATGTTCAGTAATGCAAAGCTGAAGCACAGAGTCTCCTAAAAATTCTAATCTCTCATTATATTCAGCATCCTTAAATTGATTAGCAAAAGAACTATGTGTAAGCGCTGTTTTTAGCAATGTAGGATTATTAAAATAAACTCCTAAGTTTTCTTCTATTTCTTTAAGTGTATATCTATTCATGTATTCCACTCCTTGAAGTTTATTCTTCAACTTGCTAATTTTCTCTTAGATGCTAAGTATAACAAATTCAAGAATAAACTAATATTTTATCTTTAAAATTCAAACCCCTTTGTTTTTTAATTTGATTTAGATGATGCTATTATACAATATACATCTTTTAAAGCATAAGTACAACTAAATCTAACCAAATAAAGCACCTTATCCAAAAGCTCCTTAATAAATACAAAATCCCGCACAACTGCGGGATAATTTTATTCTTCGTGATGAGCTTTTACGTAATTGACAACATCTCCAACTGTTTTAAAGTTTTCAACATCTTCGTCTGGAATTTCCATATCTAGTTCATCTTCTAGAGCCATTATAAGCTCAACTATATCTAATGAGTCCGCATTTAAATCTTCAATAAAAGATGCTTCCATAACAACGCTTTCTACATCGATACTTAACTTATCAGCAATTATTGCTTGGATTTTTTCAAACATTTGTTTCACCTCCCAAGTTCTACATTTAGATAATATTATATATTATTTAAATCGTCAATATTAGTTTCAATATATTTTAATTAATTTTTCAAAGAAAATTCATTTTTTAGCTCTTTTAGTACATTATTCTCATAAAAAACCTTAGTTTGTTTAATTGCATTTTTAAAAGCTTTAGCATCAGAACTGCCATGAGCCTTTATGCAAATTCCATCTACTCCCAAAAATGGTGCACCACCAACTTCTTTATAATCAAACTTTTTCATTATATTTTTTAATACAGGTTTTAATAGAAGCACACCTAATTTAGATATAATTGACGATTTAAGTATTTCATCTTTCACTATGCCTAAAACACTTGATGCCGATCCCTCATACATTTTAAGAGCTGTATTTCCTACAAAACCATCACTTACTAAAATATTAGTGTCACCTGTAGGTATATCTCTTGGCTCAATATTACCTTTAAAATTAATAGTTTTTTCCTCTTTTAGGAGTTTAAAGGCTGCTTTAGTAAGTTCATTACCTTTTTCTTCTTCTTCTCCAATATTTATAAGTCCTATACTCGGATTTTGTACATTTAAAACCTTTTGATAATATATTTTTCCCATCTTAGCAAATTGTAGCAAAAATCCAGGTTTACAATCCACATTAGCGCCAACATCTACTATCATAAAGTTTCCACGTCTTCCAGGCATTATTGGTGCAAGCGCTGGCCTTTCTACACCATTAATCCTCCCTATTATCAAAGTACAGCCCGCTAGGAAAGCTCCTGTACTCCCTCCAGATATTATTCCATCACATATGCCTTCTTTAACTAAATTTAAAGCCTTAACTATGCTAGCGTCTTTTTTCTTCCTTAGTGCCATTACTGGATGCTCACTTGGCAAAATGACATCTTTAGCATCGATTACAGTTATTTTATCTTTAGGATACGTATATTTAGCCAATTCTGATTTTATAGTCTCTTCTGGTCCAGTAATATACAATTCGATATTATCAAATTCTTTTAGAGCTTGAATTGCACCATCTATTACCGCTATAGGCGCATTATCTCCCCCCATACCATCTATGGCTATTTTCATCATAATCCCCCCATTTTATTCAGTTATGAGTTAAGAATTATAAATTAAAAGTTTAAGGAAATTAAACTCTTAATTCAGTTTATAATTTATAATTAGGCACATGAAAGAAAATAATAGACCAAAGATGCGACGCATATTTTGCGTCAGGC